>NZ_JBHJQP010000133.1:0-22695 GCF_042262625.1 Streptomyces sp. NPDC056347
GACCCGCTGGTTCTCCTTCTTCGCCGCGTCGAGGGTCGCCTGGGCGGCCTTGGTGGCGGCGGCCAGCGTCAGGTGGGTGCTCTGCTGGAGGTTGCGGTTCTTGGCGTCGGCCTTCACCGCGGCGGCGGGTGCGGCGGCCGGGGTGGACGCGCTGGCGGAGGCGACTCCGACGGTACCGGCGATGGCGGCGGCGGCGACACCGGTCAGGACACGGGCGCGCAGCGACAGCTTCTTCATGGTGAACGACTCCTCGGGTTCGGCCGGGCGGTTCGGGGATTTCCGCGTTCCCGCTCCGCCGTCCATCCTCGGGTCGCGTCCGGCCCGTCCCGGTCGACCTGCGGGCTCCCTTCCGGGCCCTCGACGGACGACGGCCGGGTCCACCGATCGGATGATGCGGTCGCCGTGTCCGTGACCGTCGCTCAGGGTGTCCGTGTGCTGCGGCGCCGCTCAGACCAGGAGCTTCGCCTTCGCCCGCTGGTACTCCTCGTCCGTGAGCGCGCCCCGGTCACGGAGATCGGCGAGCTTCGCCAGGTCGTCGGCGTGGCTGCTCCGCTGGGCGCCGGTCCCGCCCGTACCGCTGTCGGGCGAGTTGGCCGCCTCGCGTACGTACGACTTGAAGGCGGCCTCGCGGTCCTGGGCGTCCTTGACCTCGCGCTTGGCCATGGAATCGCCCCGGAAGATCACGTACAGCAGTACGCCGATGTAGGGCAGCAGCAGGGAGAGGATCAGCCAGCCCCCCTTGCCCCAGCCGCCCAGGTCGTGGCTGCGGAAGATGTCCGTGATGACCTTGAACAGCAGGAACAGCCACATGATCCAGAGGAAGAACACCAGCATGGTCCAGAAGAGGTTGAGCATGGGGTAGTCGTCCACGGATCTCTCCTCGGCCGACGCGCGTTCTGCGCGGTGATGAACAGGGGTAAACCAGTCATATCACCGCATATATGTGTGCGCCTCTTGCCTGTGCGATGCCGGTCGATGGCCCGGGTGGTCAGAAGCGCGTCCGGGATGGCGTAGAGTTGGGTTTACCGACGCGGGGTGGAGCAGCTCGGTAGCTCGCTGGGCTCATAACCCAGAGGTCGCAGGTTCAAATCCTGTCCCCGCTACTGAAGGAATCGGGCCCGGTACGCATACAGCGTGCCGGGCCCGATTCGTTTTCCCCGGGGCTGCGCCCGTACCTCCTTCGGCCGACGCGGAGTCGCCGCCCGGTCCCCCTCCGGTGAGGCTGGGGGCGGGGCACGGCGCCGTCCGCGCCCGCGTGCGTACCGGGCAGGAGACCACTGGTGTGGAAGCGGGAGAAGCGGCGCGGCCGGCACGCCGGGGGCGGGGCCCGCGGCCGGAGCTTCGTACGCAAGCTGCCCGCGCTGATGATCCTCGGCGGGGTGCTCTTCGACGGGCTCACCCCGGAGACCTTCACCGCCATTCCGTTCTTCGTGGCCGCGCCGCTGATCGCCGCCCCGTTCTTCTCGCTCGCCAGTACCGTCCGTACCGCCGTCGCCTCGATGCTGGCGGTCGTCCTGCTGCGGCTGTACAGCAGCACGCTGCCTGAGGTGGTGCCGCTGATCGAACTGCTCACCCTGGCCACCGTCTCGGTCCTCGCGGTCGTGATCAACGGGGTGGTGCGGCGGAGCAACGAGCAGCTGGCCTCCGCGCGGTTCATCGCGGAGACGGCCATGCGCGCGGTGGTGCCCCAGCCGGCCGGCCGGATCGGCGGACTGCAGGTCGCGGCACGGTACGAGGCCGCGCAGGCGGACGAGTACGTCGGCGGCGACCTGTTCGCCGTGGCGGACACCCCGCACGGGGTGCGGATGGTGGTCGGGGACGTACGGGGCAAGGGGCTGGGGGCCGTGGAGACGGTGGCCGTGGTCATCGGGGCGTTCCGCGAGGCGGCCGAACAGGAGTCGTCCCTGGCGGAGGTGGCGGGACGGCTGGAGCGGGCGCTGTCCCGGGAGGAGGCGCGACGGGGCGGGCTCGACGTGCTCGAAGGCTTCATCACCGCCGTACTGGCCGAGATCCCGGCCGGACTGTCCCGCGTACGGATCGTCAACCGCGGGCATCCCGAACCGATTCTGCTGCACCCGGACGGGGCGCTGGAGGTGCTGCGGCCCTCGGTGCCCGCGCTGCCGCTCGGCATGGGGCTGGGTACGTGGCAGGAGCGGACGGACGAGTGGGAGCTGCCGGACGGGGCGACGCTGCTCCTCTACACGGACGGCCTCTCCGAGGCCCGGAACGCCGAAGGGGTCTTCTACGACCCGGCGGCCCGGCTGAGCGGGCGGATCTTCCCCGGGCCGGAGGAGCTGCTCTCCGCGCTGACCGACGACGTGCGCCTGCACACCGGTGGCGAGACGACCGACGACATGGCGCTGCTCGCGGTGGTGCGTCCCGCGCAGGGGCAGCCGGACCGGCGACGGACCGTGCCGATCGTGGGCGCGGACAAGGAATGAGCGGCCCCAAAGGCGATACCACGGTGTGTAGTCGAAGGGCGCCGCTCCGCATAACATTTGACATAACGTCAGAAACGAGTTGACGGCTGAGCGGCGATCAAGTGGCCCTGTTTATACATATATGCCCGGTAAAGTCCAGGCCAAAGACGTGAACGATCAGTGGGAACAGCTTGGAATGAAGCCCCGGTGTCTATTAACGTTCGATAACGCAGCGCGGTCGTCCCAGCCGTCGTCAAGGGCGGCGCCGCGCGCGAGCGCCGAATCCCGCAAGGGAACCGGGGAACCACCTACATGGGGTGAATCGGGCGCCTGTGCCTCGTGAGAGGCGGAGGAGTCCGTAGGAGACCTTCCTGCTCCGAACCCGTCAGCTAACCCGGTAGGCGAGAAGGAAGGAAAGGAGTGCGCCCCCGTGGCGTCCAACAAGCCTGCCCCCGAAGCCCCTTCATGGTTCCACGGCGATCACGGTGATCTCGGTACTGGTCACGGCACCGGCCATGGGGCCGACCGCACCGCCGAGTTCGCCACTGCCGACCACACCGCCGCGTTCGCCACCGACTTCCGTTCCGACGCGGGCAACGCCGAGGCCGAGCGCGGCTGGAGCGAGTGGAACCCCACGGAGGAGACGGTCCGCCCGGTGCGCGGCAGGCACCGTGTCGCCAAGCAGCGCACGGGACTCGCCCGCAGCTCCACGGTCCTGGGTGTCGGCGTCATAGCGGCGGTCGGCGCGGGCGGCATCGCCACCGCGCAGGGCAAGCCCCCGGTCTCCATCTCGGTGCCCGACGCGATCTCGGACAACCTCCCGGACGCCAAGTCCCTGCCCGGCGTGGGCTCCCTGTTCGCCGGCGAGTCCGAGGCCGACCAGGCCGCCGCCGCCACCGCCGCCGCCCCGCTCACCACCGCGGGCATCACCACCGCCGAGGCCGAGCAGGGCACCACGGACGCCGGTGAAGCACTGCGCGCCCGCATCCTCCAGCAGGCCGAGCAGCAGCAGGACGCGGCCGCCGCCGAGGCCAAGGCCGCCGAGGAGAAGGCCGCCGCGGAGAAGGCGGCCGCCGAGGCGAAGAAGCAGCAGGACGCGGCCGAGGCCAAGGCCGCCGCCGAGAAGAAGAAGGCGGAGGAAGAGGCCAAGAAGAAGGCGGAGGCCGTACGGCTCGCCAAGCTCGCCGCCAGCTACTCCCTCCCGACCTTCTCGTACACGATCACCTCGACCTACGGCCAGGCCGGTTCGATGTGGTCCTCCGGCCACCACACCGGCCTCGACTTCGCCGCTCCGACCGGTACCCCGATCAAGGCCGTCCACAGCGGCACGATCACCTCGGCGGGCCTGGCCGGTTCGTACGGCTACCGCACGGTGCTGAAGCTGGATGACGGTACGGAGGTGTGGTTCTGCCACCAGTCCTCGATCGGCGTCAGCGTGGGCCAGAAGGTCACCACCGGCGAGGTCATCGGCCGGGTCGGCGCGACCGGCAACGTGACCGGCCCGCATCTCCACCTGGAAGTCCACTCCGCCGACGGTTCGGGCATCGACCCGATGGCCTGGTTCCAGAGCAAGGGCCTCACCCCCTGAGCCGTCCCGCCGGCACCACTGCCTGAGCCGGTCCCCGAATCGCTCGCCCGGCCGGTTTCCCGGCCCGTGAACCCCGGCAGCCCTGACGCTCCCCCCGACGTCAGGGCTGCCGGCTCTGTTCCGGGCGGCCTCCGCCCCGGCGGAAGGGGCGGACGGGGCGCCGGGCGGAACAGCGGGCCCGCCCGGAATCGCGGAATAGCGGGCTCGCCGGGATTCGTTGATCCACTCATGACTTCTCTACGCCCGCTGGGCTCCTCGAGTCTCCAGGTCTTCCCGCTCGCACTCGGTGGCAACGTCTTCGGCTGGACGGCCGACGAGGCGCAGTCGTTCGCAGTGCTGGACGCGTACACCGCGGCCGGGGGCAACTTCGTCGACACCGCCGACGGCTACTCCGCCTGGGTTCCGGGCAACAAGGGCGGGGAATCGGAGACGGTGATCGGGAAGTGGCTCGCCTCCCGATCCGACCGCGACGACCTCGTCATCGCCACCAAGGTCTCCACCCACCCCGATTACAAGGGGCTCTCCCCGGCCAACATCAAGGCCGCGGCCGAGGCGTCGCTGCGCAGGCTCGGAACCGACCGCATCGATCTCTACTACACGCACTTCGACGACGAGTCCGTCCCCGTGGAGGAGATCATCACGGCCCTGGACGAGCTGGTGAAGGAGGGCAAGGTCCGGGAGATCGCCGCCTCCAACATCAGCCCCGAGCGGCTCCAGGCCTCGCTGGACTTCTCGGAGCGCGAGGGGCTGGCCCGCTACGTCGCCCTCCAGCCGCACTACAACCTGGTCTCCCGCGACACGTACGAGGGCGGGCTCCAGGACACGGCCGCCCGTGCCGGACTGGCCGCCGTGCCGTACTTCGCCCTCGCCTCCGGCTTCCTCACCGGCAAGTACCGCCCGGGCGTCGAGGTGGAGAGCGCGCGGGCCGGCAGAGTGACGCAGTACCGGGACTCGGAGCGGGGGCAGAAGGTCCTGGCGGCGCTGGACAAGGTGGCCGCGGCCCACGACGCGCAGGTCGCGACCGTCGCGCTGGCCTGGCTGGCCTCCCGGCCGACCGTGGCCGCGCCGATCGCCTCGGCCCGTACGGTCGAGCAGCTGCCCGCGCTGGTGGCCGTCGCCGACCTCTCGCTGACCGAGCAGGAGCTGGCCGAGCTCACCGAGGCGTCCGCCTGACCTATGGCGTGTGCCGCGGATGCGGGTCGTACGGCGGCTGGTACGCGTTGTACTGCTGCGGGTACGGCCCGTACCGCGGGTACGCGGTGTACGACGGGCCGTGCGGGTACGCGGCGGACCGGGCGTACGGGCCCGGCTGTTGCGCGTGCGGTCCCGCGTACGGGCCGGGCTGTTGCGCGTACGGGTACGGGCCCGGCTGGGCGTACTGCGCGTGGGGCGGGAACGGCGGCTGGCGGTGGGGGCGCAGCCGGCCCGTCGCCTGCGCCGCGTGGGCGAGGGCCGGGGCGGCCACCTCCCGGCGCTGCCACAGGTGGTGCAGCAGCTCCAGCTCCCGTTCGGCGAAGTCCGGGCCCGCCTCCCCGCGGCGGGCCCGCAGCCGCAGCGAGGCCAGCGCCGTCGCGAAGGACTCGTACTCCGCGACGGCGTGGGCGGCCGCCTTGCCCTCCGCCTTCGCCGCCGCGCTCCCCCCGGCCGCGACCGTGCGCCAGTGACGGGCCATGTCGCGGGCCATGCCGCGGGCCCGCATCGAGGCGAGCGCGAGCGGCTCCGCAGGGGTGAGCCAGCCGGCCGCCGCGTAGGCGGGCAGCTCGGCACAGAGCGTACGGAGCTTCCGGTAGCGCGACGAGATCGCCAGCCAGGTCACCAGACCGAAGACCGGGACCATGAACACCCCGTACACCGCGTAGAAACCCAGCGGGCTGAAGACCGCCGACCCGTTCCACAGCGCGTGCATGCCCATCGCGAGGACGAGCCCGAGCAGCGGCAGCAGGACCCGGCGGAGCTTCTGGCCGCGCGGGCTCGCCGCGGCGAGCCCGAAGCCTATGCCGGTCAGCGACGTGAAGAGCGGGTGCGCGAACGGCGACAGGACCGCCCGCACGAAGAACGTCGCGGCCGTCATCGCCGGGACGCCCGAGTGACCGATCTGCTGGTCCTCGCCGAAGGCGTTGCCGAGGTACAGGATGTTCTCGGTGAAGGCGAAGCCGCTCGCGGTGAGCCCCGCGATCACGATGCCGTCGACGATCCCGGTGAACTGCCGTCTTCGGAACAGGAAGATCAGCAGGACCGCGGCGGCCTTGGCGCTCTCCTCGACGAACGGGGCTATCACCGTCGCCCCGAGGGTGTCGGCGTTCGACGGATCGGCGGTGGTCGTGGCTATCCACCGGGTCGCGAACGAATTCGCCAGGATCGCGACCAGGGCGGCGGCGAACGCTCCCCAGGCGAAGGCGAACAGCAGACTCCGCCAGGGACTCGGCTCGACCCGGTCCAGCCAGCGGAACGCGGTCATCAGCAGTGGCACGGGCAGCACGGCGAGCCCGAGGCCGACGAGGAAGCCCTGCGTGCCCGTCTGGTCGCGGACCAGGGCCAGGATCGCCAGACCGCAGAGCGCGAGGACCGTGAACACGGCCGCGATACGGAAGGCCCGGCTGCGCCACACCAGGCCGACCCGGCGCGGCCGGTACCGCCAGCGCCCGCGCTCCGGCACGGCAGCCAGGATCTCGCCGACCCGCTGCTCCTCGAGGAGCGGGACGGCGGGCTGAGACTGTCGCTGTTCTGCAGACCCGTCGGACACCACCCGACGACCCTAACCATCGGCACTGACACCTGACCACGGGGCGACCGGACATACCGGCGCCCCGGGACGGGCCGGACACGGGGCCGGACGCGGTATCGGTCGAGGTGTCGGTCGAGGGCTCAGACGCGGGCGAAGAGCAGGTCGTGCACCACGTGGCCCTTGTCGAGGCCCTGCCCCTCGAACCGGGTCAGCGGCCGGAACGCGGGCCGGGGGGCGTATCCGCCGTCCGCCGCGGTGTTCTCGAAGCGGGGGTGAGCGGTCAGCACCTCCAGCATCTGCTCGGCGTACGGCTCCCAGTCGGTCGCGCAGTGGAGCACCGCGCCCGGCTTCAGCCGCCCGGCCACCAGGTCCAGGAACTCCGGCTGGATCAGCCGTCGCTTGTGGTGCCGCTTCTTGGGCCACGGGTCGGGGAAGTACACCCGCAGCCCGTCCAGCGCGTCCGGTGCGAGCATCTCGCGCAGCAGGATGATCGCGTCACCGTTGGCCACCCGGATGTTGGTCAGGCCGTTCCGTTCGGCGAGGCCGAGCAGATTGCCCTGGCCGGGGGTGTGCACGTCCACGGCGAGGATGCCGGTGCCCGGGTCGGCGGCGGCCATCTGCGCGGTGGCCTCGCCCATGCCGAAGCCGATCTCCAGCACGACCGGGAGCCCGTCGAACATCTCGGGCAGGTCGAGGACGCGCCGGCCGTCGATGTCCAGGCCCCACGTGGGCCAGAGCCGCAGCAGAGCGTCCTGCTGGCCGGGCGTCACCCGGCTGCGGCGCGGCTGGAAGCTGCGGATGCGGCGCTCGTGGTGCGAACCGGCCGGGTCGATGGCGGGTCCGCCCGGGAAGCGCGACTCCTGGCGCAGCCTGCGCTGCCGCTCGAAGGAGGCCTCCCGCAGGTCGTCCGGAATCCCGGCGGTGGACGGTCCGGCCCCGGGCGCCGGGACGGAATCGGGCGCCGAAGAGGATCCGGGCGCCGAAGACGCTTCGGAAGCCGGAGCGGATTCGGGCGTCGGAGCGGAGCCGGAAGCCGAAGCGGAATCCGGCACCGCAGCGGGGCCGGGCGCCGAGGCCGAATCCGACGCGGAAGCGGACGCCGGGCCGGAAGCGGACGCAGGGCCGTTCGCCGGGCCGTTCGCCGACGGGGCGGGGGCGTTCTCGGCGAGGCCCTCGGAGGGGTTCATGGGCTCAGACACAATGCCCCGATTCTACGGGGGGCGGCCTCCACCCCGTCTCCCGTGCCCGGAGCAGCGCCCTGCGTGCCACCTCCCGCCCGATGGGCAGTGAGGCCGTCGCGGCGGGCGACGGAGCGTTCAGCACATGGACGGTGTGCGGGGCCTCGCGGATCAGGAAATCGTCGACCAGGGTGCCGTCGCGCAGCACGGCCTGGGCCCTGACCCCGGCCGGGGCCGGTCTCAGATCGGCCTCCGTCACCTCGGGCAGCAGCCGTCGCACGGCCTGGGTGAACGCGTGCTTCGACAGCGAGCGGCGTACCTCGCCCGCCCCGTACCGCCAGTGTCTGCGGGCGATCCGCCAGGTGCCGGGCCAGGCCAGGGTGTCCGCCAGCTCGCGCGGGCGCACCACCGGCCAGCCGTACCCCTCGCGGGCCAGCGCGGGCACCGCGTTCGGCCCGACGTGCACGTGGCCGTCGTGGCCCCGGGTCAGGTGGACGCCGAGGAACGGGAAGGCCGGATCGGGCACCGGATAGACCAGGCCGCGCACCAGCTCCGGCCGCGCCAGCTCGTAGTACTCCCCCCGGAAGGGCACGATCCGCACCCCCGGCTCGTCGCCCGCCAGCCGTGCGACGAGGTCGGAGTGCAGTCCCGCGCAGTTGACCAGCACCCGGGCCCGCACCACCGTGCCGTCCGCCGTGCACACCGCCACGCCCCAGGGGCGGCGGTCTATCGCGACGACCTCCGCCCCGTAACGGATCTCGCCGCCGGAGCCGCTCACCTCGGCGGCGAACCGGGCCGCGACCGCCCCGAAGTCGCACACCCCGGTCGAGCCGACCCGGATCGCGGCAAGGCCGCTCACCTGCGGCTCGTACTCCGTGATCTGCGCGGGGCCCAGCTCGCGCACCGGCAGCCCGTGGAGCCGGCCGCGCTGGACCAGGGCGTGCAGCCGGGGCAGCTCGGACCGCTCGGTCGCCACGATGAGCTTGCCGGTCACCGCGTGCGCGATGCCGTGCTCGGCGCAGAAGTCGACCATTTCGGCGGCACCGCGCACCGCGTACCGCGCCTTGAGCGAACCCGGGGGGTAGTAGATGCCGCTGTGGATCACTCCGCTGTTGTGCCCCGTCTGGTGCCGGGCCGGGCCGGACTCCTTCTCCAGGACCGTCACACGGGTGCCCGGCGCGGTGCGCGAGAGCGCGTACGCCGTCGACAGGCCGACGATCCCGCCGCCGATCACCAGCACGTCGCAGTCGTACGCCGCGTGCGTCATCACCGCACCACCTCCCACCCCGATAGTGCACTGACCCACTGACAACGCCGTCAAACCGGAGGGACCCCGTACGGTGCCGGATTTTTACGCGGGCGTCATCAGAAGCGGCCTCGCCCGCTCGCGCAGCTCGGCGACGCGCGGCTCGTGCCCGTACGGTTCGAGCCGGTGCAGCAGGTCCCGTACGTACTCGGTGGTCCGCGCGGACGAGATGCGGCCCGCCACTTCCACCGCCCGGGTGCCCGCGGCGCAGGCCGCGTCCAGATTGCCGGACTCCAGCTCGGCCACGGCCGACACCACCAGCCGCAGCCCGTGCGAGCGGACGAACTCCTCGGTGGGCCGGGAGAGCGCCTGCTCGGTGAAGCGCTTCACCTGCCGGGGGGCCTTCAGGTCGAGGTGGCACTCCGCGGCGTCGGCAGCGAACCTGTCGTACGAGTAGAAGCCCAGCCAGGACGGGTCGCCGTCGCCCTCCCTGGAGCGCTCCAGCCAGCTCTCGGCGGCCGTCAGCGCGGAGCCCGCGGCGGCGGCGTCGTTGGCCTTGGCGTGGGCACGGGCCTCGACCAGGCGGAAGAAGCTCATGGTGCGGGCCGTGGCGAGGCCGCGGTTGCGCTCGACGGCGGCCTGCGCGAGGTCGACGCCCTCGTCGGCGAAGCCGCGGTAGGTCGCCTGCAGGGACATCGAGGCCAGGACATAGCCGCCCAGGGGCACGTCGGCGGCGGCCCGCGCCAGCCTGAGCGCCTGGATGTAGTAGCGCTGGGCGGCCTCCTGCTGGCCGGTGTCGAAGGCCATCCACCCGGCGAGCCGGGTCAGCTCGGCGGCCGCGCCGAAGAGGGCCCGGCCCACCTCGTCGCTGTACGAGCCGAGCAGCAGGGGCGCGGCATCGACTCTTAAGCACTCGGGGACCATGGAGGAACGCCAGTCCCCGCCGCCGTACTTGGAGTCCCAGCGGCGGGCGTCCTGGGCGGCCTCGCGCAGCTTGGAGACATCGCTGTGGCCGACCCGCAGCGGGGAGACGTCGTTGGGGGTGCTGGGCGTGCTGGGCGTGCTGGTGGCGGCGTTGGCGGTCGGGGGCGTGGTGTCCGGGCGGGGCTGGGCGGGGATCGACGGCGTCTGCCGGGTGGCGGCCAGGGCACCCAGTGCGCCGAGCGCCGCCCGGTCCGCCTGGGCGGTCAGCGCGGCCGGGGAGCCGGGGCGCGGCCGTGGCCCGGGGGCCGGCCCGGTGCCCCGGGGCGAGGGCGCCGGGGCACCCGTACCGCCGCGTGCGCCCTGTGCGCCCTTGGCGTCGGGGATGGTGGCCGAGGCTGCCGTCGCGTCCCGCTCCACCGTCGCGTCGGCGGGGCATATCAGCCAGCGGGACGCGGGCGTCGCGTAGGCGCTCACCGAGAAGGAGCCCGCGAGGGACTGCCAGATCCCGCCGCCGCCCGCCCGCCGCCCGGCCAGATCCAGCCGGTACAGCTCGGTCGCCGAACGGACCGCCTCGGCGACATCGCGCGGGAAGGCCAGCCCGACCTCCGGCGCCGGATCGGCGTCCGCGAGCCCGATTTCGTGCAGCGGCACCGGCCGGCCCAGCTTGGCGCCGATCGCGGCGGCGATGAGATGGGGCGCGGCGCCCTGCGGCACCATGCCCTTGGAGACCCACCGGGCCACCGAGGTCTTGTCGTAACGAAGTGTCAGACCGCGCTGCGCCCCGAGGTCGTTGACCCGCCGGGCGAGTCCGGCGTTGCTGATTCCCGCGAGGGCGAGAACGGTACCGAGCTTCTCGTTCGGCCCTCGTTGCTCCCTGGACATGCGCCACCCCTCGACACACAGACGGCCGCCGTGTCGCCGTTGCGGCGCGCGGCATTCGTACCGGGTCCTCCCCCGGAGGCCTCCCGGTCGCCCCGGCCGCACACGCATGTGGCCGGGCCCCGGTGAATATGCCTCCTGCAGAGCACCTCAGTGAACCCAGCGTAGTTCGCCGCATCCCTACCGTTAAGGGGCAGACGTCCGTATGGCGGGATTGTTGTCGCTGCCGCCACGGGTGGCACCGGGGGCGCGGATCGGGCGCCGTACGGGGGGAGTTCGGGTGGCGTGCGGGTTGTGTCCGGGGAGCGCCCGGGGCCCGGTCCGGACCGTGGCCGACGGCGCACGGGAACACCGTTCGGCGAGGTCGTGCGGGTGTGGTGCCGGTGCCGCGCGGGGCGTCCGGCATGTGCTCCTGGTGTGTGGCCGTGCGCCCGGCCGTGCGCTCTCGTCCGGCGGTTTCGGAGGGGATTCCATGGGTGCTGCGTGGGTCGGCCCACTGCACCTGACTCAGTGGGCTGGGGGATACTGCCGCCTCATTCCCCGCAGGCGGCGGACCGGTCCGGGAGGCGGACGACGCCTCCCGGACTGTGCGTGGGCGGCTTCGCCGGAGATCGTCCGGGGCCGCCGGAGGGCGTCGTCGGACACGCGTGAGGCACCGGGCCGCTTCGCGGAACGAAGCGGTACGAAAAGGGGCGTCCGGTGCGGCGAGTTCGCCTTCACGGAGTTGCGGGACGCGTTGAGATTGGCTGAATGTCGCCGGTTGCCCGACGTGGGGATGCCGGGGGCGCGGACATTCCGGCGACGGTCGGGCGGTCGTCCTCCGGCGGTACGTGGACGGCTTGCGGATGACCGGATTCCGTCCGGCGCGTCCGGCGTGGAGGGGGCGCGCGAGGGGCGCGCGAGGGGTGTTTGTGAGGTGTGGGCGAGGTGCGGGCGGAGTGTCCGAGGGGGCTGCGGGCGATCGTGGCCATGCCCGCCGGGCTCGGGTTCGGCGCGTGGGGCTCTCGGGGTGCGGGGTTCGGGCGTGGACGTGGGGTTCGGGCGGCCGTACTCGTACGTGTGAGAGTGCCGGTACCCGTCCGGGTTCCGGGGCCGCCGGGCCGGCCGGGGTGCCGGGGCCTTTGCCAGGGGCGCATGCCCGTCCGACGTGCGCCCCGCGCAGCCCCTCCTGTGCGCCGTTGTCGTGGCAGCATGTTCGCAACGGCGCCGCGCGTTAACGGAGTTCGCCCGATAGTGCCCCGACGCGCCGTTTTGTCCACAGCCTGTGGAGGCGGCGATGCGTTGGTTGGTGGGGTGGAGCAGTATCGCCGCGAGCTTCGGCACGGCCGGCGCGGTCGGCCCCCGCGACGAGGGTCGCACGATGCACCCCGTGGGCTCCCAGCTCCTGTGGGGGGACCCGGACCCGCTCTGGGCCGTGGGCGACTGGCGCCCCGACGAGATCCGGCAGACCTCGGTCGAGACCACGCAGGGCGCGCCCACCGCCCGGATGGCCGTCCTCGGCTGCTGCAGCGCCACCGACGAACAGCTGCGCGCCGGACTCCTCGCCGCCCGCGGCGGGGCGCTGCGCCACCTCACCTCCTGGCCCGGCAGCTACACGACCGTCGTCCAGATAGGCCGCCGGATCACCGTCATCGGCGACCTCGCCGGAGCCCGCCCCGTCTTCTACACCCCCTGGGCGGGCGGCACCGCGTACGCCACCGCAGCCCTTCCGCTGGCCGACCTCATAGAGGCCCAGCTCGACATCGGCCACCTGGCCGCCCTCCTCGCCTGCCCCGAGACGCCGGAGGCGCTGCGCGACGGCACCCCGTACGCCGGGGTGAAGCGCATCCCGCCGGGCCACGCGCTGATCCTCCGCGAGGGCTCGCGCGAGATCACCGGCTACGAGGCGGTGGCCTCCCTCGCCGTGGCCGCACCCGAGACCGACCCGGTCAGCGCCGTCGACGGGGTGCGCGACGCCCTGGTCGAAGCCGTACGCGCCCGGCTGCTCGCCCCGCGCCACGCCCCCGAGACCCTGCCGCCCGACCCCGGCCCGGTCCCCGGCATGGGCCCCGCCGACCGACGCGCCGCCCGCGGCGCTCCGGTCCCCGGCATCGGCGCCGACCTCTCCGGAGGCAGCGCCTCCGCCACCCTCGCCCTGCTCGCCGCCGGGCTCCCGGGCCTCCCCGGCACCCTTCTCGGCCACGGCACCGGGGCGGGGGAGCGACTCCTCGCCGTCACCCTCAACGACCTCACCGCGCACGGGCACGAGGACGAGCTGGAGCGGGCCCGGGTCATCGCCGCCGACCCGCGCCTGCACCATGTGGTCGTCGCCGCCGGTGAGGAGGCCCTGCCCTACGCCGACCTCGGCGGCGGCCCGCTCACCGACGAACCCGCTCCCTCGCTCGTCGTCGCCGAACGCCACCGCAGGCGCCTCGCGTCCGGCAGCGCCGACCACTTCGTCGGCGGCGGCGCCCGGCAGGTCCTCGACGCCCACCCGGCCCGCCTGGCCGACCTGCTGATGGACCGCCGCCGACGCCACCTGCTGCGCCCGGTTGCCGCGCTCGCCAGGGCGGAGGGGCCGAACGCGCAATCCCTGTTCGTCCCGTTCACCGTCTACCGCGCGGCCCGCCGCCTGTCCCGTACGTCGTACCGCACCGGCCTGGAAGCGGCGGCCGGCCGGCTCCCGGACGCCAACCGGAACGCCCCCGCCCTCGACACCCCCGCCGAGGCCTCGCTGAACGCCCTCGCCTGGTCGCGGCCCGGACCCGCCGCGCGCTGGCTCACCGGGGAGGCGCTCGCCGAGGTCGCGGTCCGGCTCCAGGACGCGGCCGTCCGGCCCGTCTCCGTGCAGCGCCCCGGCGACGCCCGGGCCAGGGCGGTCCTGGCCCGGTACGCCGCCGACCACCGCATCCTGGAGCAGGCCGCCGAGAACCGCAGCCAGCGGCTGCACGCCCCGTTCCTCGACAACCAGGTCGTACGCGCCGCCCGCGCGCTCCCCGAATCGCTCCGGGTCCAGCCGGGCGCCCGTGCCGCGGTCCTGCGCCGGGTGCTGGCCGGTGCGGGCATCCACGACCTGCCCTCCGGCTGGGGCGCACCCTCCCACGCCACGACGGACGCGACCGCCCGCACCGGACTGCGCACCGCCCTGCCGGAGTTGATCGCCCTCTTCGACGCCCCGCTGCTCGCCGACGCGGGCCTGGTCGAGGCCCGCGTCGTGCGCAAGGCGCTGCGCGCGGCCGCCGACGGCGCGCCGCTCCCGCTGGACGGCCTCGCCCACCTCGCCTCCACGGAGCTGTGGCTGCGCCGTCTGGTGGCACGCCGCGGCACGTGCTGGACGGGTACGGCGGCGCCCCGTCAGCGCGCGGTCGCCGGAGGCGTCGTACCGGCCAGGCGGACGCTCCGGGCATAGGGTCCCCGCTGCCGTTGCCGTTGCCGCTGCCGTCGGAGCGGACCCGGCCCGCCCCGCCCCGCTCTCAGCGGCAACTGATGGTGGACTCCGCCCAGTCGGCCAGCGCCACCGAGCCGCCGGGCCCGGCGGGCTCGACGACCAGCCGGATGCTCGTGCGGCCTTCGATGCCGACGCTCACGGGTACGGCGGGGTCGTCGCCGTTCAGCACCGGGGACTGCCACAGCCGCGTCCCGTTCCCGTCGAGGACCGAGAAGCGCACGGAGCCGAACCCCAGCGTCAGGTCGTCGACCCCGGCCATCGCCTCGTACCGCGTGCACTGCCGGTTCAGCTGGATGGTGACCGAGGAACTGGCGCCGACGGTCACCCCGTGCGCGTAGGCCGTGCCGCCGATCGACACCCGGGAGCGCTGCCAGAGCCAGCTGCTCTCGCCCACCACCACCTCGGGTTCGGTGTGGTCGCCCAGGAGGGAGTACCGCAGCTCGTTGACCTGGTAGACGGTCGGCGGGGTCGGGGTCGGCGTGGGGGTCGGCTTCGGCGCGGGGGGCGTCGGAGTCGGGGTGGGCGTGGGCTTCGGCGGCGGGGTCGGGGTCGGCGTGGGCGTGGGGGTCGGCTTCGACCGGGGCGGTGGCGCGGGTGCCGGGGGAGCGGGGGTGGCGGGCTTCGGCGTAGGCGGCTCGGGGCTGGGCGTGGGCGTGGGCGAGGCGGGCGCCGGGGGCGCCACGGCGGCCGGCTTCACCGGACGCTCGGCCACGGGCTCGGGCCGGCCGTTCCCGGTCATCGCCCAGACCAGTCCGGCCGTGGCGGCCACCGCGACCGCCGCCGCGATACCGGCCTTCGCCGGGAGGCCGAGCCCCTCCGAGGCGGCTGCGCCACCGGCCGCGCCCCCACCGGAGCTGCCGCCGGAGGCAGCCGCGGCGGCGCCCGCACCCGCGGCGCCCACCGCACCACCGGCGGCGACCCCGGCGGCCTTGAGCGCGTACCCGGCGGCGAACCAGCCGATGACCGCGACCGGCAGCAGCGCGGGAATCCCGGCGTTGACATGGGCCAGCTCGCCCGCGGCGAGCCGGCACTTCGCGCACTCCTCCAGATGACCCCGCAGCCCGCGCTCGGCCCGCATGCGCAGCCCGCCCCGGGCGTACGCGCCGAGCCGGTCCGCGTACCGCGCGCAGTCGCCGCCCGAGGTGAGCGAACGGCTCACATGAGCCTGGAGGTACGCCTGTTTGAGGCCTTCACGGGCCCGACTGGCCAGCACCGACGTGGCGTTGGCGGTCAGCCCGAAGAGCGGGGCGATCTCGCTGGGCGACTCCTCCTCGACGGTGGTGTGCCACAGCACGGCCTGCCAGCGCTCCGGGAGACTGCGGAACGCCTGCATCGCCATGGACTGTTCGGCCTCGTGCATCGCCAGCACATCGGCCCCGAGGTCGAGCGTGTCCGCGTCCGAAAGCTGGGCGGACTGGGTCGCCTGAGCGGCGAACACCGCGAAGTCGTCGACCAGTTGCTCCCGCTTGGCGGTCTTGGTCCAGGCGGCACCGACATGCCGGACGGCCGTCATGAGGTAGGCCCGTACCGCCTCCTCGGGGCCCTTGCCGCGGCGTACCGCCTGCAACGTACGGGCGAAGACCTCGGCCGTCAGGTCGTCGGCGGTGTGGGCGTCCCGGCAACAGCTGCGCGCGTAGCGCCGCACCGCGTCGGAGTGGCGCCGGAACAGCTCCTCGTACGCGTGGTCGTCGCCGCCGCGCATCCGCCGGATCAGCTCGGCGTCGGACGGAGCGCCGGTGACGGACTCGGGGCTGCCGCCCTCCCGCTGCATCGGCACCGAGGCCTCGGCCCCGGCGGCTTCGGCCCTGGTCCTGGACCCGGCCACGCCCCCTGATTCCGTCCTCGCGCCCGCCCCCGTGCCGGCCGACGTCGACCAGGGGCCCGGCAGTACGGTGCTGCCCCCGGCATCACCGCCGGAGCGTCCGGGGCCGCCCTGGCTCGGCACCTGGCGGGCGGTGGCCGACCCGTCGACTCCCACGGCACCGTCCACGGCGGAGACGTCGTCGAACGACTCTTCCTGCTGCCCGTCACCGCTCATCGCGGTAGCCCCCGTATGCGCTGTCGGACCCGAACATCGGGCAAGAGTGCCACATGGCGCAATCACGACGGACACTCAGCCCTCGCAACCACTCATCCGGGGCGTTTTTCCGAATGCGAGTACTAAAGGCCATTCATTTGGGGAAAGCTGGATGATCTCCATTTCGCGTGTACGAGCCATGTGGACGAGCTGCGCCGACGGGCCGTACGGGCAGGCGCGGAGCGGCCATTCGAAAGCGCCGGGCACGCGGGCCGGACGGTTGGGGCGGACGGCCGGAGGTGATGGGGGCATGGGGCGGAACCTTGAACGGGACACCGCCGAATCGGGCCACATCCCCCACCGCAACACCAGCTGCCGAGCCGACCGTCACGCCCGGTGCCGAGCCGACCGTCACGCCGGTCGCCGAACCACCGGCGCACCCGGAACACCGAGCCCGCCATGGCGCCCGGCGCCGAGCACCGCGACCGCCACCGAGCCCGGCCCCGGACCCACCACCGAGCCCGGCCCCGGACCCGCCCCACCCCACCCCACCCGGGGCGTCGCCGTGCACGGCGACGCCCCGGACCGCTCAGGCGGCCGGGCGGGAGCGCAGCCCTTCCAGCAGGATGTCCAGCAACCGGCTCGAAGCGGCGGCCTGCTGCGCCGCGTCGGGCAGCGAGGGCGCCGCCGTCGCTATCACCAGCAGCACATCGGCGACCGTCACGTCACGGCGCAGCTCACCGGCCGCCCGCGCCCGGTCCACCAGCCGGCCGACCACCTCCAGCAGCTCACCGGCGCCCGTGCCGTCGTCCTCGACACCGCTCTCCGCGGCGGACCGCTCCTCGGCCGACGGCTGCTCGGCACCCTGCCGCTGCTGCGGCACCCGGGCCTCGTCCCGTCCGCCGCCCGCCACCGCACCCGGCACGGCCGCCGGCTCCCCGGCCACCGCCGGGTCATCGCCCTCGGCCTCGACGCCGACCCGCAGGACCTGCGGCGGCAGCAGCCGCCCCGCGCCCGAGGCCACCGACGTACGCAGGAAGCGCGACAGCGCCGACCAGGGCTCTTCCTCCTGGCCGAGCGCGCTGCGGGCCTGGTCCGTCAGCCGGGAGGTCTCCTCCTCGGCTATCCGCCGGACCAGCACGTCCTTGCTCGGGAACCGCCGGTACACCGTGCCGACGCCGACCCTGGCGCGACGCGCCACGTCCTCCATCGGAGCCCCGTAACCCAGCTCGCCGAAGACCTCGCGGGCGGCACGCAGGACGTGCTCCAGATTGCGCTGCGCGTCCACCCGCAGCGGAGCCGTACGACTGCTCGCCCCGGCCGTCGCGCCGTTCACTCCGACCGTGGCGGACGAGCCCGGCTGTGCCGGCGCACCGGCCGTGGCCACCGATCCGTTACGCCCCGCCGAATCGGACGAATGGGACGGAACGGCAGTAGCGGTCGGCCAATGAGATTCCTGAATATGCATAACTTTTCCCCCGGTTATGACGTCTCCCCCCGGAGACTTCCCGCCGTTTGAGCCGGGGAGTGGATCATCGTCCCAACCGACACCCCGACGACACACGAACATAGTTGAGCCCGGCTCAATTCAGAAGAGGGTAGTTCCGCACGGAGCGCCCCCCGATCGGCGCAAGGACCGGTTGGTCACTGATTCGTCCCCCGCACCGGCCGTCCGTCCCGACCTCTGACCTGCGTGGCTTGTCCATTCCCGCCGGTCCGCGACGCAACCGCCCACCGAGAACCTCCAGTCACACAATTTGCCGGGGCTGTGGACAAACCCCTGTGCACGTTGCGTCATGGGGTGGTGATGGCTTCAGATTCCGGGGGAACACCCCTCGGCCCCCCGCCGGGTGTGCGCATTCTCGTCGTCGGCGGGGGCTACGTCGGGATGTACACAGCGCTGCGCCTCCAGCGGAAGCTGAAGCCGAAGCTCAGAAGGGGTGAGGCCGAGATCGTCGTCGTCACTCCCGAGCCCTACATGACGTACCAGCCGTTCCTGCCCGAGGCGGCCGCCGGGTCGATCTCACCGCGCCATGTCGTGGTGCCGCTCCGCCGGATCCTCGCGCACTGCACCATCGTGATCGGCGAGGTGCGGGCCGTCGACCACGCCAGGCGCACCGCGACCGTCACCACCCTCGCCACGGCCGAGGACGGCACCGGCGCCGTGGGGATCCCGTACGACGAACTCGTCCTCGCTCCCGGTTCCGTCTCGCGCACCCTCCCCGTCCCCGGCCTCGCCGACCACGGCATCGGCTTCAAGACGGTCGAGGAGGCCATCGGCCTGCGCAACCACGTCATCGAGCAGATGGACATCGCCTCCGCCACCCGCGACCCCGCCATCCGCGACGCCGCGCTCACCTTCGTCTTCGTGGGCGGCGGATACGCGGGCGTCGAGGCCCTCGCCGAGCTGGAGGACATGGCCCGCTACACCGCGCGGTACTACCACAACATCAAGGCCGAGGACCTGAAGTGGATCCTCGTCGAGGCGTCCGGCCGCATCCTCCCCGAGGTCGGCGAGGAACTGGGCGTCTACGCGATCCGCGAGCTGCGCGGCCGCAACATCGACGTACGCCTCGACACCCGCCTGGAGTCCTGCGAGGACCGGATCGCCGTTCTCAGCGACGGCTCCCGCTTCCCGACCCGCACCCTGGTGTGGACCGCGGGCGTCAAACCCGCGCCCCTCCTCGCAGCCACCGGCCTTCCGCTCGACGAACGCGGCAGGCTCCGCTGCACCGCGCAGCTCGCCGTCGAGGGAACCGCGCACGCCTGGTCCGCCGGGGACGCCGCCGCCGTACCCGACCTGACCGCCGCGCAGCCCGGCAGCCCGACCGCCCCCAACGCCCAGCACGCGGTACGCCAGGCCAAGGTCCTCGCCGGGAACATCCTCGCCTCGCTCGCCGGGGAACCCCTCCAGGAGTACCGGCACAGCAACGCCGGCTCCGTCGCCTCGCTCGGCCTGCACAAGGGCGTCGCCCATGTCTACGGCCGCAAGGTGAAGGGCTTCCCGGCCTGGTGGATGCACCGGACGTACCACCTCAGCCGCGTCCCGACGTTCAACCGGAAGGCCCGCGTCCTTGCCGAATGGACCCTCGCCGCACTCTTCAAGCGCGAGATCGTCTCCCTCGGCTCGCTGGAGCACCCGCGGGCCGAATTCGAACTCGCCGCGGGCGGCAGGCACCCCGGGCCGGACGGCCCGCCCCACCCGGACGGCCCACCAGGCCCCCGGACCCCCTCCGGACCGGACGGTCCTCCGCACCAAGGTCCCTGACGGGCAGTCGACCCGCCCGTCCACGCGCCGGACGGCGGACCGTACCGACAACTGTCAGTACGGTCCGTCACACTGGACGTGTGACCATAGGTGGGCCCACATCTGCACAGAGTGACCCGGCCGGCAGTGACCGACAGTGAGCATCCCGCGAGAGCGGACCAGACCGACACACGAGGCCAGAAATTCCGTGAACTTCACGCGCTGGAGCGCCCGCCTACCCGGAACGCAGCGCCGCGCCGCCGCACGGGACGACCGCAGTTCCGTGCCCCCGGCCCGCGCCGAGTACGCACGGCCCGAGGCCGGCCCCCGCCCGCCGGACGACGATCTGCACGCGGAGGTCCCCCGGCCGGGCGGCTCCGCCGTGGAGGAGCTCTCCGCCGGGGAGATCCTCGGCCAGCTGCCCGCCCTGGTGGCCCTGGTGTACGGCCCCGACCACCGGATCGCGTACGTCAACGACGCGTACACCGCCGCCTTCGGCCCCCGTCCGACCGGCGCCCCCGCCGCCGAGGCCATGCCGGAGCTCGACGAGCTCAGCCTGTTCCCTCTCATGGACCAGGTCCTGCGCAGCGGCACCCCCCGTACGGTCAAGTCCCGCAAGGTCCGCAACGGCAGCTCGTACACCGTGACCTGCACCCCCGTGCACCGCGACGCGACCGGTGCCGGCGAGGCCCGCGACGGCGGCCCCCGCACACCGCGGCGCACCGGCCGCGACAGGAGCGGCGCCCCGGCGGGCGAACGGGGCGTGCTGGTGTACGCCGCCGACGTCACCGACCACGCCGAGGCGGCCGAGCGGCTGCGCACCAGCGAGCGCCGGCACCGCGAGACGGCCGTCACCCTCCAGCGCTCCCTGCTCCCGCAGGAGCTGGAGCAGCCCGACGACCTCCGGATCGCCGCCACCTACCAGCCCGGCGGCACGGACGCCGCGGTCGGCGGCGACTGGTACGACGTGATCACCCTCGGCGCCGGACGCACCGCCCTGGTCATCGGCGACGTGATGGGGCGCGGGGTGCGGGCCGCCGCCGTCATGGGCCAGCTCCGTACGGCCGTACGCGCCTACGCCCGCCTCGACCTCCCGCCGCACGAGGTGCTCCAGCTGCTGGACGGTCTCGCCGCCGAGATCGACGCCAGCCAGATCGCGACCTGCGCGTACGCGGTCCACGACCCGAACGAGGGGCGGCTCGTCTACTCCTCCGCCGGCCACCTCCCGATCCTGGTGTGCACCGAGGACGGCACGGTCCACCGTGCCGAGGACCCGACCGGGCCGCCGCTCGGCACGGGCGGCTGGATCCACACCTCGGGCACGATTCCGCTGCCGCCCGGCTCCACCGCCGTCCTCTACACGGACGGCCTGGTGGAGCGGCGCAGCGAGGACATCGACGAGGGCGTCGCCGCCCTGGGGCGCGCCCTGTCCGGCGCGAAGGGGTCGCCCCAGGTGGTCTGCGACCGGCTGATCCGCTCCCTCGGGGTCACCGCGGAGCACGACGACGACGTGGCGGTCCTGGTGGTCCAGCACCCCGCCCGCACCGGGGCGAACGCGGAGCTGTTCCACAACGCCTCGCTCGATCTGCTCGGCGGCATCGAGGCGGCCCCGCGCGCCCGCGCCTTCGCCAGCGGGGTGCTGACGTCCTGGCGCTTCCCGGTCGAGCTGTGCGACCTGGGCGTCCTGGCCGCCGGCGAACTCGTGGCGAACTCCCTCAAGCACGGCACTCCGCCGATGCGCCTGGGTCTGCGCCGCACCGACCGCCGCCTGATCATCGAGGTGACCGACGGGGACGACCACCTGCCGCGCCGCCGCCGGGCCGAACCGGCGGACGAATCGGGGCGCGGCATCTCCATCGTCGCGACGATCGCCACGGCCTGGGGCAGCCGGCGCACCCCCGGCGGGGGCAAGGCCGTCTGGTGCGAGTTCGCCCTGCCGCACTGAGGCCCCGTCCGTTCGGACGGGGCCCGGTCGATCAGCGCGCGGCGACAGCCGCCGGAACATCGGCTCCGGCGTCCGGCCGTGACACGGCGACCACCTTGGAGGGCACCGCGGCCAGCGACGGCTGGTCCTGCACGGGGGTGAGCCTGCGGCCGAGCCGCAGCGCCAGCACCGTGATGCCCAGCGAGAACAGCACGAACGTCACGATGTACGGCCCGTGCAGCGTGGCTCCCATCGGCCCGCCCACGGCCGGACCGACGGCCAGCGCGAGCTGCTTGCACAGCGCGAACGCGGAGTTGTACTGCCCGACCATCGACTCCGGCGCCAGATCGGCCACCAGCGGCGCCACGGTCGGCGACAGCATCGCCTCACCGAGTCCGAACAGCGCGTACGTGGAGATCATCGCGGCCGTCGCCATGGTCTGGCTGCCGTGCCCGAGCCCCGCGTACCCCGCCACGATCCAGGCGAACGCCCAGATCAGACCGACCGAAGCGATCACCCGGCTGCGCTTGCGGCGCTCCACGAGCCGCAGCACGACGAACTGCGCGACGACGATGACGGCGGTGTTGGCGGCCAGCGCGATCCCGAGCGTCGACGGCTGGATACCGGCGGCCTCGGTGCCGTACGCCGCGAGCCCGGACTCGAACTGTCCGTAGCAGGCGAAGAACAGCACGAAGCCCAGCACGCACAGCTGCACCATGGCCCGGTGCGAGAGCAGCGCCCGCAGTCCGCCCTGCGCCTTGCCCCCCTCGGAGGGCCTGGCACCGGGGACGGACGCCGTACGCGGCAGCCGCACCGTGACGGCGACGACCCCGAGCACGACGAACATCGCGGCTTCGATGAGGAACAGCAGGGTGAAGGACGCGGGCCGGGCGGTGTCGACGATCTGCCCGCCGACCAGCCCGCCGATGCCGAGCCCGAGGTTCTGCAGGAAGAACTGCATGGCGAAGGCGCGCGTCCGGGTGGCGGTGCTGGAACACCACACCAGCATCGTCGCGAGCGCGGGCTGCATGACCGCCGTACCCGCACCGAGCACCGCGGCCGACAGCACGGCGGCGGTCACCCCCGACGACAACCCGAGCGCCACGGCGCCCACGGCGGT
>NZ_JBHJQP010000134.1:0-22568 GCF_042262625.1 Streptomyces sp. NPDC056347
GTGCCGGTCGGGCCCTCTTGGCAGTTCGGTTGCCGGTCCGTGCTTTCCCACGGCCCGACGGCCGGAGAGATCAGATGGTCGCCGAGACGCCGAGCATCGCGGAGGCCTGCTGCAACGGGCTGGGGGCGCGGGTGGGAGCCGCGGTCCCGGGAAGGCCGTGGCAGGTGAAGCCGAGCTTCGTCATGGCCCGGACGACTTCGCCTGCGCTGAAGTCGCGGCGATCCTGGCGGGTGATGACCTCGCCGACCTGCTTGACGGGATAGACGCGGCGGCCGATGGTCACGGACTCGCCCACGACCTCCTCGGGCTTGATGCCCTTCATGGATTCCAGGACGCCGTTCCTGGTGAGTTCGAACGGGAAGCGGGCGATGACACAGCGCACGATGCCTCACAGGTTCATAGAAGAGGAGGGAGATTGTTCCGTCGTGGTGAGACGGTTCAGAGGGCCGGGGCGAGGACGCCCGGGGTGCTGTCCTGTTCGTCCACGGCGGACGGGATGGCGGCCCGGCGGTGGTACGTGGTGTGCCCGGCCGTCGTGGTGGCGGGCGAGGCGTGCGGCCCGCGGTCGCCGAGGACGTCGCGCAGCTGGAGCCGGTCCGTGTAGGCGGGGCTGTCGCGGACGGTGGTGAGCTGGGCCCGAGTGACCAGCGCGGTGCACAGAGCGTCGTTGTCGCAGACCCTCAGGTGTCCGGTCCTGGCACTGGCCATGACGGACAGGGCCACCTCTACGGTCATGTCGTCGCAGACCTGTGGCCCGGCCGTGCTCATGGCGTCGAGCACCGCTCGGGGCACGGCGGCGGTGTCCGCCGAGTGGGGCTGCATCTGAACGAGCGTCAAAATGTGCCTCCTGCAGAGATGGGTCGGCTTCCGGATCACGCGGTTCTCAGGCCGCCGCGTCGAAGGCGGGCCGTTGCCCGCCCACGCGCCCGGCAGCCGTGGCGGAGCCGCGCCGACCGCGGGAGGCCGCGCCGCGCTTGCGCCGTTCGGGCGTCGGCGCGGTGATGGTCACGGGAACGCCGGAGGGGGTCCGGGCGCCGGTGATCCGGTGGAGTGCTTCCTCGCCGGAGCGGACCTGGGTGGCCCGGGGCACGATGCCGGCGGCTGCCATGAGGCGCGTCATGCCGCGGCGCTGGTTGTTGGTGACCAGTGTGACGACCTTCCCGGACTCGCCCGCCCGCGCGGTACGGCCGCCGCGGTGGAGGTAGTCCTTGTGGTCGGTCGGCGGGTCCACGTTCACGACGAGATCGAGGTGGTCGACGTGAATGCCGCGCGCCGCGACGTTCGTCGCGACCAGGACGGTTACGTGCCCCGTCTTGAACTGGGCGAGGGTGCGGGTGCGCTGCGGCTGCGACTTGCCGCCGTGCAGGGCGGCGGCCCGGACGCCGCTGGCGAGGAGGTCCTGGGTGAGGCGGTCCACGGCGTGCTTGGTGTCCAGGAACATGATCACCCGGCCGTCGCGCGCCGCGATCTCCGTCGTCAGCCGGTGCTTGTCGGCACCGTGCACATGCAGGACATGGTGTTCCATCGTGGTGACCGCACCCTTGGAGGGGTCCACGGAGTGGACGACGGGGTCGGTGAGGTAGCGGCGGACCAGGAGGTCGACGTTACGGTCCAGGGTCGCGGAGAACAGCATGCGCTGGCCCTCCGGGCGGACCTGGTCCAGGAGCGCGGTGACCTGGGGCATGAAGCCCATGTCGGCCATCTGGTCGGCCTCGTCCAGGACCGTGACGGCGACCTGGCCCAGTCGGCAGTCACCGCGGTCGATGAGGTCCTTGAGACGGCCGGGGGTCGCCACGACGACTTCGGTGCCGCCCCGCAGCACGTGCGCCTGCCGGCCGATCGACATCCCGCCGACGACGGTGGCCAGACGCAGCTTCACGGCTCGGGCGTAAGGGGTGAGCGCGTCGGTGACCTGCTGAGCGAGTTCCCGGGTGGGTACCAGGACCAGGGCCAGCGGCTGGCCGGGCTCGGCGCGCTGCCCGGCGGTGCGGGCCAGCAGGGCCAGGCCGAAGGCGAGCGTCTTGCCGGAGCCGGTCCGGCCGCGGCCCAGGACGTCACGGCCCGCCAGGGAGTTCGGCAGCGTCGCACCCTGGATCGGGAACGGCACGGCCATTCCCTGCGCGCTGAGCGTGGCCAGCAGGCTCCTCGGCATGTCGAGGTCGCCGAACGCCTCCACCGAGGGCAGCGCCGGAGTGATCGTCTCGGGCACGGCGAACTCGCCCTGCATCGTGGCAGGCCGTCGGCCACTCGAACGGCCCGGACCTGCCGAACGGCTCTGGGCGGACGAACGGCTCTGGGCGGACGAACCGAAGCGGCTGCCCCGAATCGGACCAGCAGGGGAGTCGTACCCGCGGCCGCCGTTGCGGCGGGCACTGGGGGAGCGGCTGTTCGCGCGCGTGGGGTTCATACAGAACCTTCCTTGATACGGAACGTATCAAGGAATTCCGCGGCGTAGGAGCAGCGCGAGAAATCACAGGCACGGACCGAATGAAATGCGAACGTTGCCTACGGGAATTCCGTGTCGACGTGCGCAGAAATGATGGATGGCGTGCAGAAAAGAATCTGGTGAGTCGCCGGGTGCGCCCTGCGAGACCTGCGCACCTCAATATTTTTCTACCGCAGGTGAACCGCTGCGGAAAAGCGTGCAGCTGGAGCCTGCACCCCGAAGGATGCGGGCCCCAGCTACGGAATGCGCGCCGACGTCAGGCAGAAACGATGTTCTCGGCCGTCGGGCCCTTCTGGCCCTGC
Source organism: Streptomyces sp. NPDC056347 (assembly GCF_042262625.1). NCBI lineage: Bacteria > Bacillati > Actinomycetota > Actinomycetes > Kitasatosporales > Streptomycetaceae > Streptomyces > Streptomyces sp. NPDC056347. Next base: position 2,749 of record NZ_JBHJQP010000134.1, read on the forward strand.
GCGATGTCGAAGCTGACCTTCTGGCCTTCCTGCAGCTCGCGGAAGCCCTGGGCGGCGATGTTAGAGAAGTGGGCGAACACGTCGGGGCCGCCACCGTCCTGCTCGATGAAGCCGAAGCCCTTTTCCGAGTTGAACCACTTCACGGTGCCAGTAGCCATGTCATATCTCCTTTGGGCAGTACATCGGAACCCGCACTGTGCGGAAACCGTGTCGCCGCGATGATGCCCTGCCCGGAAAATGACCGGAAATACAAAACGCCTCCCTGTGGCACCGAGGCCGATCGGGGGCGCTTGAAGTTTTTGGGTACCAAGACTGCAACCGAGTCCGATATTAGCATGACGTGAGGGGCTTGTGCGTGCCGAATATTTTCCGGTGTGCGCTGCGAGAGAAACTCTCCCGGCGGGAGCTGTTAAATTCTGAGTTCGCCGGCACAGATATTCATTCACCTCGGGCGCGGCGTCTCCCGAAAGCGAGGCGGTCGATGTGCTGCGACGCCCGCGGTCCGTCGTCGGAACCTGTGTCCGCGGGCCCGGATCCCCGGCAAGCCCTCCCGCGGCTCGTGGGAGACCTACATGAGACCGCGAGCCCGTCGATCCGCAGGTCCCGGCCGTCCGCGGGAAAGCCCGCCAGAACGCTCGGCGCGTCCGGCGTGTGCCCGGTGAGCGCGATCACGTCCTTGGGTGCGCGATGTCTCCCATGGCCCTACCGCGGTGCGCGGTAGGGAGGAACCACCTGCACCTGGCCACCTTGCTCAGCGATCCATGCCTCCAGCTGTGAGCCGGCCAGCTCATGGGACGAGTCGCCACTGAAGACGGCGATCGGGCCGGAAACGGTGCCTGTCAGGCCACGTACCACCGTGGCGTCGTCGACCGTGACCTTGAAGGTGTTCCGGAACAGGACCGCGTCGGTCAGGTCCGCTCCCCTCATGTCGACGCCGAAGAGCGAGGCCCCCATGATCCGCGTTCCTCTGAAGCTCGCTCCCGACGCGTCGACCCCTTGCAGCGATGCTTTGACCATGTCGGCACCGTCGAGCCGCGCCGAACGGAGCACGGCCCCGTCAAGATTCGCCCTGACGAGGTCGGCGCCCGTCAGATCCGCACCGGTGAGGTCCGCCGACTGAAGGTCGGCGCGGTAGAAAGTCGCCCCCACGAGCCGCGTGCCCGCCAGGACCGCCTGAGTGAACCATGCCTTCGTGAAGTCGCCGCCCGAGAGATCGGCGCCCCGGAAGTCCTGCTCGACACCGAAGAAGCTGTAGCCATCCTCAGCAACCCATTCACGCAACCGACGCATTGCTTCAGGGTCGTCCGGGAAAGCGCTCGGCTCCCATTCCTTACGGGTATCGGATGACATGATTTCCCCAACCGTGCTCTTCCGTGGCGCTCTTCGAGACCGACTCGAGCCTCATCCATCGAATCATCGGCGACGCGGATCCCCTGATGCCAGTCCCGGTGTCCGAGACCGCGCGCGGGAACTCCATCTGACGCCCCGTTACAGCGCGTACGGCACGCAGGCCCGGACCGGCCGAGACAACAAACAAGGCCCTGGTACCCGACCAGGGCCTTCATCCTGGAGCGGGTGACGAGAATCGAACTCGCGCTCCGAGCTTGGGAATCCGTATTCCGCCGCCTGGCCCCAGGTTGTCAGCACGACGCAAGTCGGCAGCCGCTCGATCTCGGGCGCCCCAGAGGCGTTCACCAAGGCGATGAGGCCGGGGACGCGGGGCCGGTGTAACGGGGAATTTCGAGCGAGTCATGGGCCATGATGTCGTCCGTCGGCCGCCCGTCGCAATGCGTGCCGCACCATTCACGATGGCGGTGCATGGGGCGGCTCGTGGCTCCTCTGAGTTCGCCGCCCGACGAGCCATCTGTCGCGGAATTCGTGGATTCCGACTAATGGACCGTGCCAGGCCCTATTGTGATGGGCGGCGCGGTGGAATCACTCGCACCTGTCCGCCTCGCGCACCGATCCACGCCTCGAGTTCTGCGTCGGCCAGCTCTCGGGACGATTCGCCGCTGAAGACGGTGATCGGCCCGAAAACGGTGCCGGTCAGGCCGTGCACCACTGTAGCGTCGTCGACTTTGATCTCGAAGAAGTTCTCGTCAAGCACAGCATCAGTCAGGTCCGCCCCCCTCATATCGGTGTCGATCAGCGAAGCACCGAGAAACCGTGTTTTGCGGAAACTCGCTCCCGATGCATCGACATCGCACAGCGAAGCCCGGACCATGTCCGTCCCGTCGAGCCGCGCCGATCGGAGCACGGCCTCGTCCAGGTTCGCCCTGACGAGATCCGCTCCGGTCAGATCCGCTCCGGTCAGATCGGCTGACTGAAGGTCGGCCCAGTAGAAGGACGTGCCGACAAGCCGTACGCCCACCAGGATGGCGTCGGTGAACCATGTATTCGAGAAGTCCCCGCCCGAGAGGTCGGCGCCCCGGAAGTCACGCCCCATACCGTTGAGGTTGTACTCGTCCGAGGCAAGCCATTCCTGCAGTTGCCGCGTGGCTTCCGGGTCAGTGGGGAGAACGATCGGCTTCCAGTTCTTACGGGTACCAGATGGCACGATCTCCCCAACCGCGGATTTCAACAGCTGCCTTGACGCTGTCGATTGCTGCTTGATTTGCATTCCGGATGTCAATAATTACTATACGTCCATGTTTTTTTGATCTGCTTCGCCAGCTGTTTGCTGACCCATGCTTCATTATTGGTCGGGTCGAACGCGCCCTTGAACGGCTGGGACTTGTAGCGCACATTATTGAACGGAGGGTAGTCGGAGTGGACGCCCTTGATGTCATAGTACTCACCCGTGGTTTCGGAATAGAACTCGCCCTTATTGGCTAGCTCCGGACGGCGGATGTCCTTCGGAAGGCATCCGCTCTCCCGGAGGTCGAGACCGACTTGGGTCTCATCCATCGATTTGTCATTGATCTGATTCTTGTGATCCGGGTCATGCCTCAGATGATCGAATTCTTCCGGAGACCGCTTCTCCACTTCTTCCAGATGGCCCCAGTGCGCTGCCTTTTCCTCCGCCGTCAACTCCGGAATCGGCTCGTTCACACGATCGCCGGGCGTCGCGTCCTTCTCACCCGAAGTATCCGATGTTCCTGGTCCCTCACGCTCCTGCGTCTCCCCGCCGGGGCGTGTGCTTCTCAACCTGGCCATCGGCACCGTCACCGGATCCGTGATGGGCGGAACCGGCCGCAGGGTTGTCACCGCCCGCGTCGCTGCTGTGTGCTCCGTCGCCGCCATAGGTGCTCTCCGAGTGGCCGCTCGCGCCCGTACTCGGGGTTTCGCCATGGCCGCCGCCGGAAGGCGTCTACGAACCCGCGCCGCTGCCCGAGCCGCCACTGGTCGGGCGGTCCGCGGCGTGGCCGCCCGTGGACGGCGTGTTGTGCGTACCGCCGCCTCCGTAGGACGGGTTGGAACCGTCGCCCGGGTGCGCCGAGCCGGTTGGGTGGCTTGCAGTTATAGGCGTGCCGTGGCCGGGGCACGCGGAGGGCGCGCCGTCCGGCAAGAGGTCTGGGCAACAAAGAAGCTCTGGGCCGCTGGCCTGGGGCTTTCATGTGGAGCGGGTGACGAGAATCGAACTCGCGCTCCGAGCTTGGGAATCACCCGGAGCCTGGGCCTAGATGTAGCCGCTGATCTGTGGGAACAGTCGCTGACGATCCCGTTCTGTCGGTCTCTTCCGACACCTCGTTGACCGCTGTATACCGCCTCTGCTGGCACGTTGTGGCACGACTCGAGAGAAGCGTCTGCCGTCAGACTCCGTCGCGGCTGAGGAGGCTTCAGCCTTTTTCTCACATGCCGCACTGCACGCTGTGACCCGGATCCGGATCGACATCCCGCTCGACGATGCCTCATCGCCCTGCGTACGACCGGCAGCCACCTGGGCGCGGTCAGGGCACTGGCGGTCAGGTGATCGGATTCGTCACCATGGAGGACGTGCCCGGTGAACTGGTCGGCAGGGCCCTGGATACTGCCTGAGGCTCGACTTCCACGCACGGCCGGATGCCGACCGGCTTCTTCGCGTCCGGCCGTGGGGCTGCTGCCGGAGGCGTCCCGGCCGGCCACTGCATTCGGCCCCGACCCGGTGCAGGGGCTTCGTCCCGAAGTATCGAGTCGGGCCTGTCGCAGGTCGCTTGCCGGGCGCGTATCCCGGGGCGCCTGCACGAGGACCTGGGAGTGGCCCACGAGCGATCTCAACCCAGGGTGCGCGGGGCGGCCCCGGCATGTGGCTCGGGTTCGGGCTTGTCGGCCGTCGGCCGGCCCTCGTCCCGTCGCCGCCGCAGGTCAACCACGCCGAGCACCAGTCGCTCCACCGCCAGAACCAGGGTGAGCGCCACGACACCGACCACGGCCCACCCCACGTCGGGCAGCCACAGCAGGGCCGAGTCGATCGAGCCGCCGAAAGCGGAGGGCAGTACCCACCACAACAGCGCTGCCAGGGCGAGCGAGCCGGCGACCGACGCAAGCGTGTTCAGCACGATCCGGCGCCGGGAACGGGCTTGTGCCGCCGCCCGCCGCGTGGCCAGGAAGCGCAGCGCCGGGGCGGCCACGCACAGCGCGAGCAGCCCGGCGAGTACGACCACGGTCCAGGGCAGCAGGGTGGCAAGCGGATCGGTCGAGGTGCTGCGCGGGTCCGCACCGGACAGCAGCTGGGCCGTTCCGATTGCGGCGTCGTGGAACTCTTGGGCGCGCAGGAGGTGGAAGGCGTTCTGCAGGACGATCACAGCCCGGTCGCTGTCGGGAAGCATGACGATCATGGCGTCGTGGCCGGGCAGCGAACCGGACTTCCACACCATGCGCTCGTTCGTGCCTTCGAGGGTGCCGACGGACCAGCCGAGACCGAACCGGTCCACGTCACTGTCCACCTGACCGCGCTGGCTCTCGGCGATCCCCTTTGCCGACAGCACCCGTCGGCCTTCCAGCTGCCCGCCGCCGAGCTCGGCGAGGACGAAGCGGCTCAAGTCCCTTGCACTGCCGCCCATATGGGCGGCAGGGGTGCCCGATGTGTCGTACGGCGCGTCGAAGCGCACTGGGTCATCGAAGACGAAGCGGTGCCCGGGCGGCACCTGTTCGCGTGCGAAGTCCCGCTCGCTGACGACAGCGTGCTCCATGCCGAGCGGACCGAGGATCTTCTCGTGCAGATATGGGCCGAACGGCCGCCCGGACACTTCCTCGACCAGCGCACCGAGGACGGCGTAGCCGGCGCTTGAGTATGCGTAGGACTTGCCCGGCTCGCCCTCGGGAGAGATCCCGGAGAGGTCGCGGACCGCCTTGGTCAGGGCGCCGGGCGTGTTGTCGTAGCGGTCTCCGACCTCGGTGGTGGCAGAGGTGGGGATGCTGCTGGTATTGGTGAGCAGATGCCGGACCGTGATGCGGTCGGACACGTCCTTGTCGGCGAGCCGGAACCAGGGCAGATACCTCCGCACCGGCGCGTCCAGGCGTACGCGGCTGGCCTCCGCGAGTTGCAGCACGGCAAGCCCGGTGAGCGGCTTCGCGACCGACCCCCACAGGAACGGCGTGGCCGGCGTGACGGATCGGCCCCGGCCGTCCTTGCCGAAGCCCCGTTCGTGCACGACCTGCCCGCCCTCGATCACGACGAGCGCTGCGCCAGGCGTGCCCGTCGCGTCGAATCGCTCCTCGACGAAGGCGTCGATCGCCGCCCAGCGCCCGGAAGCGGCCGCAGTCGAGGGCGTCGCCGTCACCCCGGCCACCGCACTCGCGGCCAGCACCGCCCCTAACGCCCTGGAGCACCTCGCGCGCCATCGCCGCCACTTCGCTTCCGGCCTCATCCTCATGCCTGCAGCCCCTCTCCGTCTCCGGTTTTTACAATATAGCCATACGGTAAAAGCGCGCTGCAAGGTCGGCGGCCGGATACGCTGACGGCATGCCGAAGGTCGTCGATCACCAAGCCCGGCGTATCCAGGTCGCCGACGCGGTCCAGCAGCTGATCACGGAGCAGGGCCTCGACCGCGTCACCGTGGCGCGCACCGCCGCCGCGGCGGGGGTCTCCGTCGGCCATGTGCAGCACTACTTCTCGACCAAGGACGAGATGCTGCTGTTCACGCATGAGCGGGTGGTCCGCAAGGCCTTGGAGCGGGTCTCGGCGCTGGAGGAACGATCAAGGGTGCAGCGGCTGCCGATCCGTGACGTGGTCACCGACGGCCTCGCCGAATGGCTCCCGGTGGACCCGCCGCGCCGTTCGGCACACCGCGTGGCGCTGGCCTTCGTCGGCCGCACGGTGGACAACCCGCGTCTCGCCCACGCCCACGCCGAGACCGGCCGCCTCATTCGCTCGATGCTCTCCAGGGCCGTCCACAACGGAAAGGAGTGCGGCGAGGTGCCGGACGGCACCAATCCGGAGCTCGCCGCCCTCGAACTGCACAGCTTGGCCGAGGGACTGGCCCTCCAACTCGGCTTCGACGCTGCCGCGGACGACGCCCGCACCTCCCTCGATCTCGTATCGATGCGGGTGCAGGCGGTTTTCCCCGGGATTTGCCGTCAGTACGAGTGAGCTGCAGTGGCGGCGCCGGCACGCATGGATCAGCGACGTGTCGGCTGCCAGGCATTTTTCGGCGGGTGGGACGAGGGGCCGCTCGCGGGTATGGCTTGGAACGGGGATCCGCCGAGGTCCACGCCCTGTGAGAAGAAGTTGCCTGTCGCTGGAACGGGCTGGCGTCAGGGTCGGACGTGCTGCTCCAGCCGACCATCCGGCGCTGCCCGTCGTCCTTGCCGTGCTCACGAGGGAGCAGCCCCTTGCCACCGGCTCGACGTCGATCAGATTCTGATTGCGGCCTGGAACCGGACGGCCGAGGGCGCACGGTTCCGGAATGGTCTAGACAAAAAAGAAGCCCCGGGCTGTTGACCTGGGGCCTTACGTGGAGCGGGTGACGAGAATCGAACTCGCGCTCTGAGCTTGGGAATCACCGTTCAGCTATGGGTTCCGGGGTGCTGGCCAGTAGTGAGCGGGCTACCGAGCGGGTGCGGTTCCTGTGCAATGCTCCGCTGTTGACCGCCGGGCACCCTCTAATCTGGTGCGCATCTGGTGCGGCTACGACGGTCAAGCTGCGGTGCAAGGCCTCTGCGGTCAGTGAACGCTCCGTGCGTTCATTTTCACTGAATGCAAAGAGAGCTGAGTAGCCTTTAGGCTGTCTTCCTCTTGCGCTTTGAGGTCATCCATCGATAGTTTCCCTCGCCAATAATCCCGGTAACTTCTGGGAGAATTAGCTGGTTTCCGAAAATTGCATACTCGGCTCCTGTGCGCTGTATTTGGGCCGTGTGTAGAATGCTGAACTCGACGCAGCGAAATCCCTTGTAGAGCTCCTCGGTGATTCGCTTGTCGGCGTCGTATGTCAATAGCCATCGCAGTGAAGTTTCGTGCAACAGCGTAGAAAGTTCCTGGTGATCTTTTTCGGCGAGAGAGTCCATGTAAAGGCGGTCGCCTTGCACGAGATAAGGTGGGTCTACGTATAGAAGTACATCGTCGGTTTGATGTTCCAGCGACCTGATGAATTTCCGTGCATCAATTTCCGATAGGGTGACCTGATTGCTGTAGCGTCCGAGGTTTCTAATCCGCTCGATAAGGTTGGTACGATTGAAACGAGCGTCAATCTTCCAGTCACCGGTCTGGTCAAGTCCTCCAATTGGTCGTGCTCGTAGGATGCCAGATCGGTTGCAGCGATTTAGGAAGAATGTTGAAAATCCAAGCTCCAGGTCATTCCTTCCTTTCGGGGTTCGGTAAATCTCCGCATGGCGATGCCATGCTGCGATGCTCACTTCTTCATGTGCAACCGCATCAATAAGCTCTTCGGTGTCATTGAAAATGCACCGCCAGAGTGCCGCCACCCCAGGGTCGAGGTCATTGATATAGATATGTTCGACTTCGTTATCGATAAGCAATCGAAGTGCAGCGCCCGCGCCCCCTGCGAATGCTTCTGCATACGCTTTGGGACGCGGGCGTTGTCGTGCTAGTAGGTGGGCTACATACGGAGCCAGGCGGGCCTTTCCGCCGGGGTAGCGAAGAGGGCTAATGTACCTCATCGCTTTTTCTTTTCCAGCAATTCATCAGCCTTAATTAGAACGATCCCGTATGCGGTGCTCAATTTCCGCACCTCGGAGGACAAGGGGTTGTTCTGCCAGGTATGCACGAACGAATGCAGAGATTTCAAGATGAGTGCTCCGTCGTCCTCTTGGGAAAACCGCCAAGCGTTGGCGAGGTAGGGGTCGTTCTTGTTCGGGTCCACCTGGTGCAGGACAGCGCCGATCCTACCCTTCAACGTGTCCTGGTTCCGCCGCCACCCGAGCTGGTCTGCGACCTCGGTGACCACGATGTCCACGACTGCACGGACCATGACGGCTGCAACGTTCGGCATCTCGTCTATCTTGATCCGCTTCGCCTCCTCGACCACGTCAGAGGTTCTGAGGCTTACGTGTCGCAGCGTTACTCCCTGGAACAGCCTCTTCTCGAAGTCTGCCCTCTTCCGCCGACCCGGTTTGGGCGGCGTGTCAGACCCGTTTTCTGCTTCGGCAATTCCTTCGGGACCTTCTGCGCCGGCGGACTTTGAATATTTCTCGGGCTCCTCTAGCCGGTCAGCGAGTTTGGGAAGCTCACCCTCTACCTTTTCCAGGTAGTCTTCCCGATCCCTCTTGCTCTTGATTTGATCGACAGAGACGGGGCCGGCAAGGTCGTGAAACAAGCGGGCGAGGATCGGCTGGAGCTTTGCTGCCGGGTAACTTCTGAGGACAACATCCCCATCGAAGGAGATGCCGAGCCGATTCCGGACCGCAGGATCTGCAATCATCCGCCCCAGGTTGGTGATCCGAACGTCGCGCACCGTCTGCGTGTCGGACCGCAAGTCCGGCTCATCGGGGAACCAGTCATTGACTGCGTCAATGAAGAGCCGCGCCTTCTCGGTCGGTGTCGACCGGCCATTGAACCTGCTCGCTTCGCCAGTGCTCCACCTGACGACGCCGACGCCGCCGTTCTCCCCGGTGTGTTTCAGTTTGATCCAGTGCTCAGCCTGCATCCGGCTCTCAGCGACCACACAAGTGAGCCGCCGCGGAAAGTCACCGCTCTTGGCGATAGCCGTGAACTGCTTGCGCAGCTTATCCGTCGGTGCGAGGGCGGGGTTGTGCAGCAACTTGAGGGCCGCGACCCGCCGGTTTCCTTCGAGTACTACGTTGTGATCGTCGCCTACGAGTACGATGGTCAGTTCTGAGGGATTGATACCGTGCTGACAAATATCCCTGGCCAGTTTGAGGAGCTTCTCGGGGCCCTTCGCGAGCAGGGCGGCGATCGATTCTTCGAGACTTGCAGTCTTGTTCGCGTGCCGGGGGTTGGTCTCGTCCAGCGTCAAAGACGCTACGTGCATGCTTGCTTGCTTCATGCCGCCTATCGTCCTCGCCTGCTGGCCGCCGCGCACTGCATTTATGGAAACTAGATCATACTTACCTTTCACATAGCCAGACTGGAAGGGCGAGATCAAGCCTGGTGGCTGAAAGCTAGCGCTGACGGGGATGGCGTGAGGTCGGTGGAGCGGGTTTGGCCGGTGTCCTGCCTGGTTTGGGGTCGAGCATGATCAGGGGGCCGTACGCTGGCCGGCAACTCGGGCAGGCTGTGATCCTGCCCGGAATTTGAACGAGTGGCCCCCTGGTCTTGCTCGACGCGGGACCCGAACCGGGGAGGTGGCTAAAGCCGTGGAGCCGACCGCCCCAGCCACAGCGGGTTTCTCCCCGCAACGGTGCTCGCTCTAGCCGCGCGACCGGCGTAGCCGGGGCCAGAGCGGGCCGAAGGCAGGAGCGCCAGGCCCCGGCGGTGAGCCGGGGAGCGCGCGGCGAGCGGAGCGAGACGCCTTGATGAAGTAGGGAAAGTTCTACTGCGCTGGGATCAGGTGCTTGCCGTCGTGGCTCCGCACGTGAGGGCCTGCCTCATCAAGGGCGTCAAGCAGGCGGATTGCGTAGACCTCGGACATGCGCTCGGTGATCTGTTCCGGGGTGAGCCACTCGACTGCGGTCGACTCGTCGGACGTGCGCTCGGTACCTCCGGAGGGCTTGCACCGGAAGACCATGGCGACGACGCCGCGGCTGGTGTTCTTGTAGACGCCCGTGAGCTGGTCGACCTCGATGTGGATGCCGGTCTCTTCCCAGACCTCGCGGCTGACGCCCTGCTCCGGTGACTCCTCCAGCTCCAGCACCCCGCCCGGCAACTCCCACGTCCCGTTGTCCGCCCGGCGGATCGCCAAGAGTCGCCCGTCCTCGCGCACCACCGCCCCCGCCACGGACACACTGTGCTTCGGCGTTGACGGGGCTTCTTGGGCGCTGTTACTCATGTACAGGAGCATAGGAGAGTGAGTAGGTCGATGGGAACAGCAGTAGGAGGTGGCAGGTCCGTACCTCGGTACGTTCAGATCGCCGACGAGATCGTTCAGCAGATCCGGGCCGGTGTCCTCAAGCCTGGCGACATGGTGCCGAGTGAGTCCGAGTTGGTTGACCGCTATGGCGTATCCGGCGGCACGATCCGCAAGGCCATGGTGGAGGTTCGCGCGAGCGGCCTGGTGGAGACCCGGCATGGCAAGGGCTCCTTGGTGAAGGCCCGGCCCCCAGTACGTCACCGCTCCTCGGACCGGTTCCGGCGCTCGCACCGCAAGGGCGGCAAGGCCGCGTACCTCGCCGAGTCCGAGCAGGCCGGCGCGACCGCCAAGGTGAGTGTGCTGTTCATCGGCCCGGCCGACGCGCCCGAGGACATTGCGGAACGCCTCGGCGTCGATGCTGGAACGAAGGTGCTGGCCCGCCGGCGTCTCTACTTCCGTAACGGCACTCCGGTCGAGACCGCTACGTCGTACCTGCCGTGGGACGTTGTGAAGGACATCCCCGAGCTCTTCTCCGAGAACCCCGGACCCGGTGGGATCTACGCCCGGCTTGAGGACAACGGCCACGTCTTCGCGGAGTTCGTCGAGACCCTCCAGGCGCGGCCGGCCTCCAAGGCGGAGTCTTCCGAGTTGGCGCTGAGCCCCGGTGCCCCCGTCGTTCATCTCATCCGGGACGCCGTGACCGAAGAAGGCCGTGTGGTTGAGGTCTGCGACACCCTCATGGCTGCTGACCAGTTCGTTTTCAGCTACCGGATCCCCGCCGTCGACTGACGCACACTCAACTCACTGCAACCCGCCGCGTTTTCTTCTTCGCGGCGGGTTGACTCATGTATAGGAGTGATGCACTCTTCTTCATGTCACTCATATACATGAGTGACGGAGTTCGGCACTTCTAGAGGAGTGATCCCTGTGCGTTTGATCCCCGTCGACATGACCGGCGTGACCGTGATGGTGGCCCAGCCGCCCACCACGAAGATGCGGGACAAGAAGGCCGGCGTGGTCGCGGTCGACCCGGAGAGCGGCGGCACCCTGATGACCGTCGACGTCCTGTTCGTCGCGAACGGCAACGCCGAGGTCGTCTCGGTCACCGTTCCCGAGGCGGACATCTCCGGTGAGCTGGCCACGGGCACCCCGGTGGCACTGACCTCGCTGGTAGCCCGTCCGTGGGAGAACGAGTTCAACGGTCAGAAGCGGCACGGGATTTCCTTCCGCGCCGCCGCTGTGACCTCGCTGGTGGGCTGACCCGTGACCGGCGGACACATCACCGCGTTGGTTGCCCTGGTGCTGATAGCCGTGGGCCTGCTGTTCCTGCGCCGCCTGCGGCCCGCCTGGTTCTGGGTCGTCTTTGCCGCCCCCGCCAAGCTGGCCCGCATCGCGATCACTTACCGGTCCGTGATGGAAGCCTGTGGGCTGGACGAACCGCCGTCCCGTATCCGGCTGGCGATTGCTACGGCCACTCGGCGGGAGCCGTCCCGCATGTTGCCCCGCATCACCCGCGTCCGGATCAACCGGAACGGGCTGGTGCTGCGGATACGGATGCGGCCAGGCCAGGAAGTCAGGGACTTCGAGACGGCGGGCGAACGGCTCCGCCATTCCTGGCGGGCCTCTGCGGTCCACATGTCTCCCCTGCGGCCCGGATGGCTTCAGCTTCGAGTCATCGGATACGACGTGCTCCGGAGGGTCGTGATGCCGGACACCGGGCAGCGCGAACTGCTGCGTGTGCCCGTGGCCTTACGAGCTGACGGCCTTCCGCACTTCCGTGACTTCCGGGCCATCGCTCACGAACTGGTCATGGGGGCAACCGAGTCGGGCAAGTCCGTTTACCTGCGCGGGCTGATCGCCGGGCTCGCCCCGCAACCGGTGGCGCTGGTCGGTATCGACTGCAAGTGGGGCGTGGAGCTCGCGCCGTTCTCTCGCCGCCTCTCGGCGCTCGCCTGTACACCGGAGGAAGCCGCGGAACTGCTCGACGCCTTGGTGTCCGAGATGACCGACCGGTACGAACTGATCCGGACGATCCAGCAGTTCGCCCCCGGCACCGGTCCCGAAGGAATCAGCTCGGACATCTGGGGCCTCCCCGATGACCTGCGGCCGGTGCCCCTGGTGCTGTTCGTGGACGAGGTGGCGGAACTGTTCCTCGCCTCCACCGCAGCCGATGAAAAGCGGCGGGACCGGATGGTCACCCAGCTCGTTCGCATCGCCCAGCTCGGCCGCGCCGCCGGCATCTACCTCGAAATCTGCGGGCAGCGCTTCGGGGCCGAACTCGGCAAGGGAGCAACAGCTCTCCGCGCACAGCTCACCGGCCGTATCTCGCACCGGGTCAACGATGAGACCACAGCCAAGATGGCGCTCGGCGACATCAGCCCGCTCGCCGTCGTGGCGGCCACCGCGATCGGCCCCGACCAACGAGGGACGGCGGTTGCCGGTGACTCCTCCGGTGGCTGGTCCATCGTCCGTAGCCCTCTTCTCTCGATCGATCAGGCCGTCGCCGCCTGCGCCGAACACGCCCGGCTCACCCCGGACCTTCCCGGCCTCGCTGCCTTCCGCCCGCAGGGTGCCCCGGTCTCGTTCGCCCTAGTCCCTGACAAGGACTGACCACCGACGCTCGCAATCCCGAAAGGAGGACCTGTCATGCGGTCGTCGTTCCGCCTGGATGCCGTACTCGTTCAAGCCGTGATCGCCGGTGCACTGTCCTTCTCCCACCTTCACGACCTGGCCCAGGCCGCCGGACAGAACGGCTGGAAGGCATGGGCCTACCCGATCTCCGTAGACCTGCTGCTCGTCGCCGCCTGGCACCGACTTCGGACCTTGCGGAACACCGACTCGCCCCGGCGGGCCGCGTGGATCTGGTTCGCCGTCGCGCTCGCCGCTTCCCTCGGGGCGAACATTGCCACCGCCGGGCTGCTCGACCTGGCGGACGTCCCCGCCTGGCTTCGCATCCTTGTCGCGGGGTGGCCGGCACTCGCCTTCCTCGGCGGGACGCTCCTGGCCCACTCACCTGCTCCGACTGTGCAGCACGACGAACCGGCTCCGGTCCGGGATGCCGCACCCGAAGCCGAGCCCGAGCCACCGGACCGCCCCGCACCGGTACGCGATCTGCCCACGCTGGAACCGGCTCACCAGGATCCGGACGAGATCGCACCGGCCGCCACGGCGCCCGCCCTGCCGACAGTTCCGTCCGTGCCCCCGGCCCTCGTCGCCCACGCCCGCAAACTCGCCGACACCCACCGCGTCACGACTGGCCACGACATCGACACGGTCACCCTGCGCGCCCGTCTCGGTGTCCCTGCCCCGATGGCCGACGCCATCGCCGCCCAGCTCGCCTGAGAGGAGGTGAACCCATGGCCCGCAACCGCTTCTGGAACGTCGACCGCATCGGCCCTGTCCAGATCGGCACCCACCGCGACCGCCACGGCCGCGATGCCCATGCCGCCGCCTGCACCGCCCCTGGCTGCGACTGGTCCGCCGACTACCTGAACCGCGCCTCGGCCGAACTCGCCGCCCGCACCCACCGCTGCAACGCCCGCTGATCACAGAGGAGATCACGTCATGGACGTCCCGCTCTGGCTCGCGCTGATCGCCGTCGGCGCTCTCGGTATCAAGCTCGTCCGCCCGCCCATGTGGCTGGTCGTCGTCCTGCTCTTCGGCGGCTACCTCCTCGCGGACAGCTTCCTTGCACCTGCCGTGGACAGCTTCGCCAAGTAGTCAGCCCAGAAAGGAGAACCGCCGTGTTCAAGCCCAAGTTCCCGGACTCCGACACCCACACCCTCGCCGCCACGAGGCACGTTGCCGCACCGCTCCCGGTGTCGACTGAGCACACCCAGTCGCCGACCCCCGCCCCCGCACCCGCCCGGTCCGGAGTCGTCGACATGGCGCGCGCCAACCCCGTCGTCGCTGTCACCGGAGTCGTCGCGGTCGGTGCGGTCGTCACCTCGATGCTCCTCGCTGTCGCCATCACCGCACTCGCGCTGTCCGTCAGCGGCGTCGTGCTCCTGGTCCTCGTGCGCATCCTCCGCCAGGAATTTCACCGCTGACCGGCCTCCGGGCGGTGCCACAAGCCGCCAAGCATCGCCGCCGCCCGGACGGCCCGCGCAACCCCTTCCAACCGCATCGAAGGAGCACCGTGGACACCCAAGCGCTCGCCCTCGCCTTACCGCTCGTCGGCTGGGCCTCGCACACCGCCCTGCTCACCCACCGGCTCGCCACCGCTCGCCGAGACCCGCTCACCGGTCTTCGTACCCGCGCCGGATGGACCGCTATTGCCGAACGCGTCATCCGTCGGCACCGGGACGCCGTCGTCCTCCTGCTCGACCTGGACGACTTCAAGAACCTCAATGACTCCCACGGCCACGCCGCCGGGGATGTCGCCCTGGCCGTCACCGCCGAACGCCTCGCCACCTGGTGCGGACGCCACGGCATCGCCGGACGACTCGGCGGAGACGAGTTCGTCGCCATTGCCCGCCGGACCCCGGACCTGGAGAGCCTCCACCGGGTCCTGCGTCAGCCCGTCACCCACGCCGGGCACTGGCTCCCGGTCTCCGTCTCGGTCGGCTCCTGCCACCTGACGGACCTGCCGGTCCGCAGCCTCTCCGACGCGCTCGCCGTCGCCGACTCCGCGATGTACGCGACCAAGGGCACCGCCGGCCGACGTGGCGCCCGCCCGCGCTCCAACTGATCAAGCACTGACCGGCCTCCGGGCGGCGCACAAGCCGCCAAGCATCGCCGCCGCCCGGACGGTCCGGCCCCTTCCAACCGCAATCGAAAGGACCACCATCATGGCCCAGCACAGCCCTGCCCGGACGCGGATCTGCCCGGACTGCGACGGCTTCCCCGCCGTCGCCATCGACACCGGCATGCTCCTCGACGACGGCACCCGCGCCACCCTCCTGGTCACCTGCCGCCGCTGCTCGGGCACCGGCTCCACCCGCGCCGCTGTCCCGGCCCCGGTCGCCCAGCGGGAGCACGCGTGACGGACACCGCGACCCTCGCGGGCCTGGCCCCGGCCACCCTTGGCGATCTGCTGCGGGTGGCCGGGTCCACCGGCTTCGATCGCTGGCGTGACCAGATCCGCCGCACCGGTGGCTGCTCCAACCCCATCCACCTGTCCGGCTGGACACTCACCAAGGACAAGGCCACCGGTGAGACCCTGCACCGCTACTCCACCTGCACCGAGCCCGGCGGACGGCTCCGCGTCGCCTGCGGCAACCGCCGTGCCTCCCGCTGCCCGGCCTGCGCCTGGACCTACTCCGCCGACACGTACCACCTGATCCGCGCCGGACTGGCGGGCGACCAGGACAAGGACGTCCCCGCCACCGTCCGCGACCATCCGCGCGTCTTCGCCACGCTGACCGCTCCTTCCTTTGGCCCGGTCCACAACCGCCCCGACTCCGGTCGCTGTCGCTGCGGCACCGCCCATGGGCCCGACGGCGATGCCCTCGGCACCCCGCTCGACCCCGACTCGTACGACTACGCGGGCGCGGTCCTCTTCAACAACCACGCCGGAAACCTGTGGCAGCGTTTCACCAACCGGCTCCGACGCGAGATCGCCGCCCGCGCCGGGCTCACCCAACGCGAACTCAAGGAAGTGGCACGGGTCTCGTACGGCAAGGTCGCCGAGTTCCAGAAGCGCGGGGCCATCCACTTCCATGCCGTCGTACGCCTCGACGGACCGGACGGGGCCGACAGCCCGCCGCCCTCCTGGGCCTCCGTGCAGCTGCTCAGCGACTCCATCCGCGCGGCCGTCGCGCACTCGTACACGACCGTCACCGTCTCGGCTGCCGCCGGCCAACCGGCTCGCCCGCTCCGTTGGGGCACCCAGCTCGACATCCGTCCCATCCGCGCCTTCGACGCCGGTACCGACATCACCGAACAGGCCGTCGCCTCCTACGTCGCCAAGTACGCGACCAAAGCCGCCGAGACCACCGGCACCGTTGACCGCCGCGTCGGCAACCGTGAAGCCCTGGCCCTCCTCGACGTGCCCGACCACCCGCGCCGCCTCATCGAAGCCTGCTTCGACCTCGATCCGCTCTACCCGGACCGGCGACTGAGGGCCTGGGCCCACATGCTCGGCTTCCGCGGCCACTTCTCCTCCAAATCCCGCCGCTACTCGACCACCCTTGGAGCCCTCCGCCAGATCCGCGCCGACTACCGCGCCGCCCAGCAGCGCGAAGAACTTGGTCTGCCCGATCCGGACCAGGACCCGACCGTCCTCGTCCTTACCGACTGGCGGTACGCCGGACAGGGCCACAGCCCCGGCGAGTCCGTTCTCGCCGCCTCGATCGCCAGAGACCTACAACTCAACCGAGAAACCGCCCGTGATGCCCTCGCCGCCCTGGAAGGAGACCTGTCATGACTGACCCCCTGCTCACCGTCGACCAAGCCGCCGAACGTCTCGGCACCACCGCACGCTTCCCCCGCCGCCTCATCGCCGAACGTCGGATCGCCTTCGTCAAGGTCGGCAGTCACGTGCGCATCAAGGAAAGCGTCCTGGTGGCGTACATCGAGGGCAACACCGTGCAGCCCATCCGCCGTCGCCGGTCCCGCTACGGAAGGGCCGCCTGATGGGGAACGCGAAGGGGAGCCGCCGGCGCTTCGGTGCTGTGCGTCAGTACCGGTCCGGCCGCTGGACCGCGAGCTACCTGGGTCCGGACGGGCAGGACTTCCGTACGCCCGAGACCTTCGAGACCAAGAAGGACGCGGAGATCTGGCTCTCCCAGGTCGAGGCCGATCTCACGCGTGGGAACTGGCAGGACCCGGACGCCGGTGCGGTGAACTTCAAGGAGTACGCCCTCCAGTGGGTGGAGGAGCGCGGTCTCTCCGCCACCACTGACGAGTTGTACCGGCGACTCTTGCGGCTCCATCTCCTGCCCACCTTCGAGGGCCTGGACCTCGACGAGATAACCGCGCCCCGTGTCCGCACCTGGCGAACCGAGCGGCTGTCGTCCACCAGGGCCGCCACGACTGTGGCCAAGTCGTACCGGCTGCTCAAGGCCATCATGGAAACCGCGGTCGACGACGAGCTGATCCGTCGCAACCCCTGTCGCATCAGGGGTGCCGGGAAGGAGTCGTCAGCCGAACGCCAGATCGCCACCGTCGCCCAGGTCGACGCGCTCGCCAACGCCCTCGGGCCTCGCTGGCGGCTGATGGTCTTCCTCGGCGCGTACGGCCCCATGAGGCCGGAGGAACAGGCCGAGCTGCGCCGCAAGGATGTGGACCTGGACGAGATGACCATCCGGGTACGCATGGCCGCACCTGAGCTGACCACCGGTCGCCGTGCTCCCGGCGACACCAAGTCGGAAGCGGGCAAGCGAGTCGTCGTCCTGCCGGCCTTTCTCCGGACCGACCTACGACGTCACCTCGACTGGTACGCGGAGAAGGGGCCGGACGGACTTCTGTTCGTGGGGGAGAAGGGCAAGCCGTTCCGGCGCTCCACCTTCGGGCGGAAGTGGCGCAAGGCTCGTGCTCTCGTCGGCATGCCGGACGGCTTTCGTTTCTACGACCTTCGTCACACCGGGCACACCCTGGCCACCCGGTCCGGGGCCACGCTCAAGGACACGATGGTCCGCGCCGGCCAGTCATCGGAGAAGGCCGCACTGATCTACCAGCACTCGGATCTTGAACGACAGCAGGAGGTCGCGAGCGGGCTAGACGACCTCGTGCGCGCTGCCCGCAAGAAGGCCGACGAGAAGTCTTCTGGTGCGGATCTGGTGCGGGACGCTTGAAGTGGTCTAGACAACAAAGAAGCCCCGGGCGCTTGGCCTGGGGCTTTTTCATGGAGCGGGTGACGAGAATCGAACTCGCGCTCTGAGCTTGGGAAGCTCATGTTCTACCATTAAACTACACCCGCGAAAGCAGCCCGCCCGATCGGCGGCTACCGTCCCACACTGTACCCCATGCCAGGTCCCCGGCGTTTGAGCCGTGGGGCCTTTCTGGTGTGGGGGATGGGTGGATGCGGGTGCGGTGGGCGGGAGTTGGGGCGTAGCGTGGGGGGTCGGAGTGCCGCGTGGAGCGGCGTCCCGTTCATCCCCTAATGTGGCGGTCTCGTCCAAGGCTTGTTGGGGAAGGGACTTGATGGACTCCATGGAGCGCACCGTCGTCCGTTGTGCCGAAGGGCACGTTTTCGCTACCGCCACGTTCCCGATGCAGCAGCTCGGGTCCGGGCGGATCGGTCCGGGGCGGCTCATCCGCTGTCCGCGCTGTGCGCGGCTGCGGCATGCCGTGCCCGTGGTTTCCGGGCAGCGGTAGCGGGTGGCGGCAGGCGCGCGGGCGGACCTGATTGGGGTCGGCCCGCGCGTTCTGCGTATCCTCGGGACGTGCTTCTCTCAGATAAGGACATCCGGGCCGAGATCGACGCCGGACGTGTACGCATTGATCCGTTCGACGCGTCGATGGTGCAGCCGTCGAGTATTGATGTGCGTCTCGACCGCTACTTCCGGGTGTTCGAGAACCACCGCTATCCGCATATCGACCCCGCCGTCGAGCAGGCCGATCTGACCCGCATGGTCGAGCCGGACGGGGACGAGGCCTTCATCCTGCATCCCGGTGAGTTCGTGCTGGCTTCGACGTACGAGGTCATTTCGCTGCCGGACGATCTCGCCTCGCGGCTGGAGGGGAAGAGTTCGCTGGGGCGGCTCGGGCTGGTGACGCATTCGACCGCCGGGTTCATCGACCCCGGTTTCTCCGGGCACGTGACGCTGGAGCTGTCGAATCTGGCGACGCTGCCGATAAAGCTCTGGCCGGGAATGAAGATCGGGCAGCTGTGCATGTTCCGGCTGAGCTCGCCGGCGGAGTTCCCGTACGGCTCCGAGCGGTACGGGTCGCGGTACCAGGGCCAGCGTGGGCCCACGGCGTCGCGTTCTTTCATGAATTTCCATCGGACCCAGGTGTGATGCCCCATGAGCGGTGATGTGACGACTGACGAGCGCGAGAACCTGACGTACGAGGGCTTCGGCCGCGCCGTGCGTGAGCTGGCGCAGGCCGTGGCGGACGACGGGTTCGAGCCGGACGTGGTGCTCAGCATCGCGCGCGGCGGGGTGTTCGTCGCCGGCGGGCTGGCCTACGCGCTGGACTGCAAGAACATTCACCTGGTGAATGTGGAGTTCTACACCGGGGTGGGCACCACCCTGGAAATGCCGGTCATGCTGGCGCCCGTTCCGAACGCGATCGACTTCTCCGACAAGAAGGTCCTGATCGCCGACGACGTCGCCGACACCGGAAAGACGCTGAAGCTGGTGCACGATTTCTGCATCGATCACGTCGCCGAGGTGCGCAGCGCGGTCATCTACGAGAAGTCGCATTCGCTCGTGAAGTGCGAGTACGTGTGGAAGAAGACCGACAACTGGATCAACTTCCCGTGGAGCGTGGAGAAGCCCGTCGTGCAGCGCAGCGGGCAGGTTCTCGACGCCTGAGGGGCCGAGAGTCCGAACGACGAGAATCCCCCGGCACGGGAAGTGCCAGGGG
>NZ_JBHJQP010000135.1:0-18018 GCF_042262625.1 Streptomyces sp. NPDC056347
GGTCAGCAGCGGGAGCGCCCAGATACCCGCGAAGCCGAGCACCACCAGGGGGCCGGCCCAGCCGGTGGCGAGCATCCAGCGGCCGAAGAGCGTGTCGGTGGGCAGTGTGCTCTGCTGGCTCACCGCGGCCACGAAGAGCCCCGGCGCGATCCAGCAGGCGAGGACCAGCAGCCGGGTCCGCCACTGCGAGACGGCCTTGACCAGCTCGAAGCGGCAGACGCGGGCCAGCGGGACGCGGGGTTCCGCCGCGGCCTGGGCGACCGTGTCCCGGGCGTCGACGGCGGCGGGGGAAGCGTCCGGGTTCTCCGTCGAGGACGTGGGTGACGTCGAGGACGTGGGCGTGGTCATCGCTCGGCCTCCTGCGGCTCGGTGAGGGCAAGGAAAGCGGCCTCCAGCGGCGACACCACCGGGGCGAGCTCGCGCAGGGCGATGCCCGCTCGCACGAGCCGGTCCACCAGTGCGTCGAGGGCGGGTACGAGGGTGTGCACGACGAGCGCCCGGGTGTCGGTGCTGCCGACGACACGGATCCCGTCCGTGTCGTCGGCCAGTTCGCGCGCCGCCCGAGGATCGGATGTCAGCAGCCGGTAGTCGAGCGCGCGTCCACGGTCGGCCAGTTCGCCCAGCGGGCCGGAGAAGACGACCCGCCCGGTGGCGATGATGGTGACCTCGGAACACAGCGCTTCGAGGTCGTCCATGCGGTGGCTCGAGAGCACGATGCTGCTGCCCTGTTCCGCCAGCCGGTTCAGTACGCCGTGCACGTGCTGCTTGCCGGACGGGTCGAGGCCGTTGGACGGCTCGTCGAGCACGAGCAGCCGGGGTCTGCTGAGCAGCGCGGCGGCCAGCCCGAGTCGCTGGCGCATCCCGAGGGAGAAACCGCGGGTCCGGTCGTCGGCGACGTCGGTGAGCCCGACCTCGTCGAGCGCCTCGTCGATCGCGGCCGTCTGTGCGTCATGGCCGCGCAGCGAGGCCAGCGCGGCAAGATTCTGACGAGCCGTCAATGACGGGTAGAGCCCGGGCCCGTCCACGAATCCGGCGACACCGCCGGGCGTGGTGAGAGTCCGCTCGACCGGTGTGCCGAGGATCTCCAGACGGCCGCCGTCGGCCACGGCCAGGCCCAGCAGCAGGCCGAGCAGGGTCGTCTTGCCCGCGCCGTTCGGGCCGGCCAGCCCATGGATCCGCCCCTGCGCTACGTCCAGGTCGATGTGATCGAGCGCGACGACATCACCGAACGACTTGGTGATTCCGCGGGCTCGGATGGCGAAGGGTCTGTCCATGAGTCCTTCCTTCGAAGTCTTCGAGGACCTTAGGAGGGGCACACCGCCCGGTCATGAACGGCGAGTTGAACGCTCATGGAACAGAAGCCGACCCGCGTCCGCCACCCCGCCCCGCCCCGTTCCGGCCGGGAACCGTCATGGAACGGACCTCGTTCGCCGACGAAGTCGCACCGGGCCGTGGGCGGCGTCAAGGATGCCCGGCCGGTGCGTCCGGCACCGGAACGGCAGGAAACCATCCGCGGGTTCGGGTGCGGGGCGGCGATGTCCCCCGACCCGACGGGCCCTGACGGGTCGATCCGTACTTCCGGGATCACCAGGACGCGGGTTCACCTCTTGTCGCCCCGAGTGGCGGCGATGGTGTTCGCCGCGGTCAGCCGGTGTGGTGGGGGAGTTCGGTGACGGGCTGCTGGACGGCCCGGGGGATGCCGAGACGTCGACGCCCCCGATGGACGGCGGCGAGCCGGGCAGGGTCCGGCCCGCCCCGGCCGATGAGCTGGGCGGCCTGTTCGGGGGTGGCCAGGACGCGGGTGGAGCGGGGGCCCTCGGCCGCGCCGGGCGCCGCGGAGGTGATGTCGGTGAACGCGGCGGCGCAGCTCAGGTGGGTGTGGTGCGTACGGGGGTCGGTGAGGTGCCCGAGGAGCAGCGGCGTCACGGTCCGGGCCGCGGCCTGACTCCCCGCTGCCCGGACCAGGGTGGCCGCCGGGTCTCCCCGTTCCTCGGCCGCGGGCGGTTCACAGGGCAGGCGGGCGGCACCGGTCCCCGGGTCGAGGAGGACGAGTACGCGCCCGTCCGGCGCGAACAGCCACCCCTGGACCCGCGTCACCGTCCGGTCGTGCGGGGCCGGGCCGTCGTGCCACCGGGAGGGTTGCCCGGCGCGGGCCGTGCGCAGGACGGCGAGGCGGTCGAGGACGGTGGGGGCGAGCGGAAGACCATTCTCCAGGAGTACCGTGCCGGCGGCGTTGATCCGGGCGCGCAGCGCGGACACGGCCCGCCGCGCGTCGCTCGGGGCGAGGAGGTCCGGGAGCCGGGCCGGTTCGACGAACTCGATCCCGGTGATCTCGTCGGCGGGCAGGCGAACCTCCGCGATCCGGTCCGCGTCCCAGGTGCCGCCGTCGAAGACATGCACGATCTCGCCGGGAAACCGGAGCGCCGGGCGGGCGCCGAAGCCGTCGGGAGAGACCCAGTCGACGGCCAGGCCCCGGTCGGTCACGGTGGTGATGCCGAGTTCCTCCGCGACCTCGCGCGCGGCGGCGTGGGCGGGCGACTCGCCCGCGTCGACGGCCCCGCCCGGCAGGAGGCAGGTGTCGCGGTAGTCGACGTGCTGGATCAGCACCTGCCCCAGCTGATCGGTGATCAGTACGGACGCACCGGACCACAGCGCGGCCCGGGCCCGCAGGGCCCCGTACTCCTCGTCGCTCGGCTTCCTGCGGGGGCCGTCGCCGGGCGGGGTGGTCGTCGTCATGCGTCTCCGATCGGGATCGGCCCTCGGGGCCGGAGTGAGCCGGGGAGGGGAGGCCGGTGTCAGGAGGTGAGCCGGTGCGGGACGTCGGGGGCGGGGCCGGGTGCGAGCCGGGTGAAGTACTCGGTCGCGAGGACGGTGCGGCGGGCGTCCTCGGGCAGCCGGGCGAGCATTCCGGGCAGCGGGCGTTCACGCGCGACCTCCCCGCGGTGGGCGAGGATCGCGGCCCACTTCTGCTCCAGCCAGGGCGTGACGTCGATCGCCGTGGTGGCGTACGCGTCCGGGACCGCGAGCACGCTCTTGCCGGCGCCCCGCAGCAGCGGCCCGAGCCCGCCGACCCCCGACTCCGGGTGCGTGGCGCAGTACACGGCGCCCGGCTGCCAGGGCTCACCGGCCTCCGGATGCAGATGCGCCAGCCCCGCGTCGTGGACGGCGAGGAGGACGGCCTGATGGGTGCGGCGGTGGTCCGGGTGACCGGTCAGCTGGCCCACCGCGTCGTGCGTCACGACGACATCGGGACGGAACGACCGGATCTGGCCCACCAGGGCGCCGACCACCTCGTCCAGCGGCGCGTCGACGAGCCGGGTCCGCCCGGGAGCCGCGCGGGGATTGCGGGCGTCGCCGTATCCGAGCATGCGCGGCCCGCCCGCGCCGAGCACCCGTAACGCGTCGGCGAGTTCGGCGGCGCGCGGACTGTCGGGGGCCCACGTCATGGTGACCACGGCGCTGCGCGCGTGCCCGGCGGCGTGCTGGGCGAGTACGCCGCCCGCGAGAAGGCTCTCGTCGTCGGGATGGCCGAACACACCGAGCAGGGACGGCGGGACGCAGGACGGTGTCGTCACGGGGAGCCCTCTCGCGTCGGGGTGGTGCTGGTGCACTGGAAGAACGCGCCGGATCCGCTCGCGTAACGGGTGCACGGCGGGCCGCCGCGAAAGACGCGGCGGCCCGGTGATGGAACGCGGGGTCGGGGCACGGTGCGTGACGCCCGCGAGGGGCACGGGACGGAGTTCAGTCCAGGGCGGGCTCCGGGCGGGCGGCGAAGGGGCCGCCGGCGCCGAACACGTGCCGCGCGAAGTTCTCGGCGATGCGGCGGTGCCCCTCGGGGTCGGGGTGCACCTCGTCGGGGAGCGGACACTCCGCGTAGTCCCGCTCCCCGTAGAGTTCCCGGCCGTCGAGGTGGTGCAGGTGGGGGTCCTCGGCGGCGCGCTGCTCGACGATGCGGGCGAGCGCGTCGCGGACGACGGTGAGTGTCAGGCGTCCGGCGGCTCGTTCGGCGGGGTCGCCGGTGGCCTTGAAACGTACGGTGCCGCTCCCGAAGTCGGGCGCCAGGGGGCCCGGGGTGTCCTCCTGGACGGGACACAGTACCGGGGAGACGACCAGCAGCGGAGTGGTCGGATGCCCCTCGCGTACGGTGTCGAGGAAGCCGTGGACCGCGGGGACGAAGGCACGCAGCCGCATCGCGTCGGCGTTGACGACATTGATGCCGATCTTGAGGCTGATGAGGTCCGCGGGGGTGTCCCGGATCGCGCGGGCGGTGAACGGGTCGAGCAGCGCGCCGCCGCCGAATCCCAGATTGAGGAGTTCGACCCCGCCCCGCGCGGCGGCCATCGCGGGCCAGACGGCGGTGGGGTGGGTGGCGTTCGAGCCGTGGCTGATGGAGCTGCCGTGGTGCAGCCACACCCGGCGCCCGCTGTCCGGCGCGGGCTCCACGGGGGCGTCGGTGCGCAGCGCGATCAGCTCGGTGATCTCCGTGTGCGGAAGCCAGATCTCCACGTCCTTCTCGCCCGCGGGCAGACCGGCGAACCGGGCGGTACCGGGCGGCCCTTCGACCAGCTCGGCGGCGCCGGAGGCCAGGTCGACCGTACGGACATTGCCGCCGGACACCGTGGTCTGGGCGGCGAGCCCGCCGTCGATCAGCAGGTCGTACACGCCGTCCGCCGGGGCGGGCAGCCCGCGATAGGACCGCTTGGTGGGCAGCGTGTCGAGCTCGACGGAGGTGGCCCGGGTACGGAAGGCCAGACGTACGCCGGAGGGCTGGGCCTCGGCCATGGCCAGCTGCTCGTCGGGGATCTGCCGGCGAGCGCGGGCGGGCAGCCGGTGCGGCAGCAGGCCGTGCGCGGTCGCTTCCACGTCGAGGGCGCCGCGCAGCAGCTCGGGGGTGACGGGGGTGGTGATCGTGTGGTGCTCGGTGTTCATCGCCTCGGCCTGTTGATCAGGGGTTTTCGGGAGAGGGGGGCGCGGTGCGCCCGGGGTCAGGGGCCGCGCCGGGTCCGCAGGAGGGCGTCGAGGGATTCCAGCACCCACTCCCAGGACTGCTGCGAGCCGACCGGGGTGTGATCGAAGCCGCCGGCCGCCTCCAGGTCGACGTAGCCGTGGAAGACGCTGCCCAGCATCCGGACCGCATGTGTCTGGTCCGGTTCCGAGAGGTCGTAGCCCCGCAGGATCGCCCGCGTCATCTGCGCGTGCCGGACACCCGCACTGGCCGCCGCCGTCTCGGGGTCGAGCCGGAACCGGGCCGCTTCGTACCGCCCGGGATGCTCCCGGGCGTAGTCGCGGTAGGCGTTGGCGAAGGCGGCCAGGGCGTCCTTCCCGGCGCGCCCGGCCAGCGCCTCGGCGACCCGGTCGGCAAGCTCCTCCAGGGCGAACAGCGCAATTCTGGTCCGGAGTTCATGGGAGTTGCGCAGGTGCGAGTAGAGGCTCGCGACCTTGACGTCGAACCGCCGGGCGAGCGCCGACAGGGTCACCTGCTCGAAGCCGGTCTCGTCGGCCAGCTCCGCTCCCGCCCGGGTCAGACGCTCCGGGGTCAGTCCCGCTCTCACCATCATCATCCTCCTGTCCGGCGATAATGATTATGTGTTTGCCTAAAGCTTTTAGGCAAATCAATATGTGGTGATGGGGCGGGAGGGCCGGTGCGCCGGCGGCACCCGGTCCGGGCCGGTCCCGCCCGTGTACGGAGGGACCGGCCCGGCCGTCGGCCGCTACCGGGCCGACGTGCCCGGCCCCACCGGCTCCGGGGCCGGGGCGTAGCCGGTGGGGCGGGAGGTGAAGGTGCCACGCCCCTGGGTCCGGCTGCGCAGCCGGGTCGCGTAGCCGAAGAGCTCCGCCAGCGGCACCGTCGCCGTGATCACCACCGTGCCGGAGCGGGCGGCCGAGCCGGAGACCCGGCCGCGCCGGGCCGCCAGGTCACCGAGCACCCCGCCCACGGCGTCGTCGGGCACCGTGACGGTGACCTCGGCCACCGGCTCCAGCAGCACCATCGCACTCGCACGCAGGGCCTCGCGGAGCGCGAACCGGCCGGCCGTGCGGAACGCCATCTCCGAGGAGTCCTTGGAGTGGGTCGCCCCGTCGGACAGCGTGACCCGCACACCGGTCACCGGATGCCCGCCGAGGGGACCCTCGGCCAGCGCGTCCCGGCAGCCCGCCTCCACCGCCCGGACGTACTCCTGCGGCACCCGCCCGCCGACGACCGTCGACCGGAACGCGAACCCGGCCTCGCCGCCTTCACCGTCACCGGCCTCCAACGGCTCGACATCGAGGACGACATGGGCGAACTGGCCCGCCCCGCCGTCCTGCTTCACATGCCGGTACACCAGCCCCGACACCCCGCGCGCCACCGTCTCCCGGTACGACACCTGCGGCCTGCCCACACCGATCTCCAGCTCGTGCGCGCGCCGGATCTTCTCCACCGCGACCTCCAGATGCAGCTCACCCATCCCCGACAGCACCGTCTGGCCGGTCTCCGGGTCGGTCCGGACCGTCAGCGAGGGGTCCTCCTCGACGATCCGCGCCAGCGCCGTCACCAGCCGTTCGGTGTCGGTGCTCCGCCGGGCCTCGACCGCCACCGAGACCACCGGGGCCGCCGAGGAGGGCGGCTCGAGCACCAGCGGGGCCGAGGGCGCGCACAGCGTGGCGCCGGTGCGGGCCGACTTGAGCCCGATCACCGCGACGATGTCCCCGGCCACCGCCGCGTCCACGTCCGTGTGCCGGCCGGCCTGCACCCGCAGGATCCGCCCGATGCGCTCCTGGCGCCGCGCACCCGCGTCCAGCACCGTGTCCCCCTTCCGTACCGTGCCCGAGTAGACCCGCAGGAACGTCAGCCGCCCCGTGGCCGTCGAGTTCACCTTGAACACCAGCGCCGCGAACGGCGCCGACGGATCGGCGGCCCGCTCCTGCACCGCGTCGCCCAGCGTGCCGCGCACCGGCGGAACGTCCAGCGGCGAGGGCAGATAGGCCACGACGGCCTCCAGCAACGGTTCGATCCCGCGGTTGCGATAGGCCGAACCGCACAGCACCACCACGGCCTCCCCGGTACGGGTCAGATCGCGCAGCGCGCCGCGCAGCGTCGCCCCGGAGAGTGAGGACCGCGCGCAGAACTCCTCCAGCGCCGCCGGATGGAGCTCCGCTACCGCCTCGTCCAGCAGCCGCCTGCGCCGCAGCGCCTCGTCGCGCAGCCCTTCCGGCACCGCCGCCTCCTCGAAGGTGTCGGCCCCGTCGGCCCACACCAGGGCCCGCATCCGCAGCAGGTCGACCACGCCGGTGAAGCCGTCCTCGGCCCCGATCGGCAGCTGGACCGCCAGCGGGACGGTGTGCAGCCGCTCCCTGATCGACGCGACCGCGGAATCGAGGTCGGCCCCGGCGCGGTCCAGCTTGTTGACGAACGCGATCCTCGGCACACCGTGCCGGTCCGCCTGCCGCCACACCGACTCGCTCTGCGGTTCGACGCCCGCGACGGCGTCGAACACCGCGATCGCCCCGTCGAGCACCCGCAGCGAACGTTCCACCTCGTCGGAGAAGTCGACATGGCCCGGGGTGTCGAGCAGGTTGATCCGGTGACCGTCCCAGGCGCAGCTCACCGCCGCGGCGAAGATGGTGATCCCGCGGTCCCGCTCCTGCGGATCGAAGTCGGTGACGGTCGTGCCGTCGTGGACCTCGCCCTGCTTGTGGACGGCGCCGGTGAGATACAGGATCCGCTCGGTGACGGTGGTCTTGCCCGCGTCGACGTGGGCGAGGATGCCCAGGTTGCGGATATCGGTGAGCGGTCGGGCGGGTTGACGGTGCAGTTCGCTGCGCACGGCCCATGGCCTTTCGGAATGATCCGGAACGGAAGGGTGCGCGATTCCCGGACGGACCGGCCCGCGATCGGGCCGGGCGCCGGCCTGGCGACGGTGCGTGGCACCGCCGGGCCGCGGCCCGGCCTCGGTGGCGGGGCGGCAGGGGAAGGCCGGATGTCCGTCAGGGGATCCGGTGCGGGCCGCGCGGCCCGCACCGGGCGCACGAAGACACCAGGATCACCTCGTACCGCGACGGGGGAACGACAGCGGTGGTGCGGTAACGCACGGCCGGTCTCCCCTCACTGGTCACGGTGTGCGCCGCGGGGTGGCCGCGGCGGCGATGCGTGGTGAGTGTAGTGACACGGCCAGCCCACGGGAAAACGGTTTTTCCTGGCCCATGTCCCCTGCCCGGAGCGGGCGTTGAAGGCGGCGGCGAATGATGAAACGATCCGGGGGACCGCCGGGGGAAAGAGGAAGGAACCGCATCGATGGACGAGGGCCACGGCCTCGCCGCCGCCACGGTGTTCGACGCACTGGGCGCCGACTACGAGCGGGCGTTCGGCCGATCCGCCGCCCACCACGCCTCACTGCGACGGCTGCTGGACGATCTCGCCCCGCACAGCCGGGTCCTGGACGTCGGCAGCGGGACGGGCCGGCCGACCGCCCAGGTCCTGACCGGGGCCGGCCACGAGGTGCACGGTGTCGATGTGTCACCCGTCATGGTCGAGCTCGCGGCCCGCCACGTGCCCGGCGCGTCCTTCGAGTGCGCCGACATGCTCCGACTCGACCTGGAGGAGCGGAGTTTCGACGCGGTGTGCGCGTACTTCTCGCTGCTCCAGATGAGTCGCGCGGACCAGTCCCGGCTGCTGCGGAAACTCGCCCGGCTGCTGGTGCCCGGCGGCCATCTCGTCGTGGCCACGGTGCCGCTGGACGTCGAGGACGTCGACGTCGTCTTCATGGGGCAGAAGGTGCGGGCCACGAGCTTCGGCCCGGAGGAGTTCACCGAGATGGTCACCGACGCGGGCTTCACGGTGCTCTGGGAGCAGAGCACCATCTTCACGCCGGAGCACGAAGCAGCCTCGGCCGAACCCCAGTTGTTCCTGCACTGCCGCCGGGCCTGACACCGGCCCGTGCCGGACGCCGGGCCCGGCGGCTCAGCGCTCGGCCGGCAGCGGCCGCCGACGGCGTACGCGCCGGACCGCGGAGCACCACCGTGCCGGAACCCCCGAGCGGCCGGCCCCGCCCCGCGACCGGGCCAGTGGAGCCAGCGGGGTCTTCCAGTCGCGCAGCGCCTGCCTGCCGCAGCCGCGCCACTGCGCGGGCGGGACGGGAACGCCCTGGCCACCTCGGGTGACCAGGGCGTTGACCGGCGACATCGGGTCCGTGGCCAGGGTCTTGGCGAGCAGGACGCCGATCACCACGGGGGCCAGGGACAGCGCCAGCGTGGTACCGGCCGAGGCGACGTGGCGGATGCGGGGGCACGGCGGAGTGTCGGGAAGCATGGCCACCATTCGACCGGTGGCCGCGCGGCGGCGGATCGGGCCGCGTACTCAGACCGTACCGCCCCGGATACTCAGACCCGGGGCTCCGCTACGCGTTGGTGCCGGGGCCGGCGCCCTTGCCCGAGGCGGCCTTGATCCCCTTCGTGATGTCGTCCATCACGGAGAGCGCGGGGGCCCGGTCGTTGATGTCGAAGCCGGACCGGACCACGATCAGCATGTCCCCGGAGCGGGGCGACGGAAAGGCCAGCGACTGGACGTAGCCGTCGTCGCCGTTCTTCGTCACCACCTTCCAGCGCACCAGATAGCCCTGCTCACCGGCGACGGTGACCGCCTCGGACTTCAGCTGCTGGTGCGAGGTGATGCCGCCGTAGCTCTTCGCGCCGTACGACTCCGAGGCATTGGCCGTGATGTCCTTGAGCGCGGTGGCCTTCGCCGTCGTGGTGTCGAGCTTCAGGGCCTCCGCGGGCATGGAGAAGACCCCGCCGCGCACACACTGCTCGGAGGCGTTGCCGGGACAGGGGTACTCGCCCGTGGTCACGCCCGCGCCGCCGATGCCGGAGGTGCCCTGCCAGCCGTCGGGCACCGGCAGGCTGATCCCGCTCATCACGTCCGTCGCGTAGCCGTCCTCGGTCCGCGGCACGCCCTTGTCCTGGCCCCGGCCCCGGTCCTCGCCCCCGTTCCCGCCACCCTGTCCGCCGGGACCGCGCCGGGGCCCGTCCGAAGGCGCGGTGGACGGAGCCCGGTCCGCGTGGTCGTTCCCGTCGCCGGAGGTGTCCGACAGCAGCAGGACGCCGCCCGCGACGGCGGCGAGGGCCACCACCGCGGCGGTGACACCCAGCGCGACACGTGTCCGGCGGCGCTTGGCCACGGCGGGCGGTATCCGGAGATGGTCGGTCCACCGGCTGCCGTCCCACCAGCGCTCGTAAACGGGGCCAGTTCCTGTGTACCCGGGGTCTGGGTGCCAGCCGGGCGGGCTTGTCTCGGTCACGCCCCCACCGTAGAGGGACTGCGTGAGAATCGCATGAATCCATGGGACCGGCGGCCCCCGCCGCCGGGCCCGCACCGTTCTGGCAGGAGGCCCGACCATGGGTGAACAGATGGGTGAACAGCCACCGGTACGGATCGAGCGGGACGGCGCCGTCCTCACCGTGATCCTGAACCGGCCCGGGGTGCGCAACGCGGTCGACGGGCCGACGGCGGCGCTGCTGGCCGACGCCTTCCGCGCCTTCGACGCCGACCCGGACGCCTCCGTCGCCGTGCTGTGGGGCGAGGGCGGGACCTTCTGCGCGGGCGCCGACCTGAAGGGCATCGGCACGGAGCGGGGCAACACGGTACGGGCCGACGGCGACGGGCCGATGGGGCCGACCCGGATGCGGCTGAGCAAGCCCGTCATCGCGGCGGTCTCCGGCCACGCGGTGGCGGGCGGTCTGGAGCTGGCGCTCTGGTGCGATCTGCGGGTGGCCGAGGAGGACGCGGTGTTCGGGGTGTTCTGCCGCCGCTGGGGCGTGCCGCTGGTGGACGGCGGAACGGTACGGCTGCCGCGGCTGATCGGGGAGAGCCGGGCCATGGACATGATCCTCACCGGGCGTCCGGTGCCCGCCCCCGAGGCGTACGCCATGGGCCTGGCCAACCGGATCGTCCCGCCCGGCGGGGCACGCGCGGCGGCCGAGCGACTGGCCCGGGAGCTCGCCGCGTTCCCCCAGCTGTGCCTGCGCCACGACCGGCTCTCGGTGTACGAGCAGCGGGGGATGGGCGAACGCGAGGCGCTGGCCGCGGAGTTCCGGCACGGGATGGTGCCGCTGAGCGCGGGGGAGACCCTGGCCGGGGCCGAACGGTTCGGCAACGGGGCGGGGCGCCACGGTACGTTCGGCGACTGATCGGCCGGGGCGCGCGGCCGGGCGGGAATCCTGGCGACGGCGACGGACCCGGTCCCTAGGATCGGCGGATGTCGACCAGCAACCAGTACCCGGCCAAGCCGCGCCCCGGCGACCGCGTCGCCGTGCTCTCCCCGTCCTCCGGCCTTCCCGGCATCCTGCCCCTGCCCCACGAACTGGGACTGCGCAGGCTCCGCGAGGAGTTCGGGCTGATACCCGTGGAGTACCCGACGACGCGGAAGATGGGCTCCACCCCGAAGGAGCGGGCCGCCGACATCCACGCGGCGTTCGCCGACCCCGGCATCAGGGCAGTGATCTCCAGCATCGGCGGCGACGACCAGATCACCGTGCTGCGGCACCTGGACCGCGAGCTGCTGCGCGCCAACCCCAAGCCCTTCTTCGGGTACAGCGACAACACCAACCTGCTGGCCTTCCTGGAGAACCTGGGCATCGTCGGCTACCACGGCGGAACCGTGATGTGCGAGTTCGGGCGCCCCGGCGCGATGCACCCGCTGACCGCCGAGTCCCTGCGGGCCGCGCTCTTCACCAGCGGCCCCTTCGAGCTGACCGAGGCAGCGGAGACCAACGGGGCGAACGGCCGCTGGGAGGACCCGGCGACCTTCGCCTGTGAACCCGAGATGCGTCCCCGCTCCGGCTGGATCTGGCACAACGCCGAGGGGCGAACGGTCGAGGGGGCGAGCTGGGGAGGGGAACTGTCGATCGTCTCCTGGCTGCTGATGGCCGACCGCGAGATCGGCCCGGTGGAGAGCTACGCGGGCCGGGTGCTGTTCCTCGAAACGTGCGAGGAGATGCCCTCGGCGACGGAGGTGTACCGGATCCTGCGCAACATGGGCGAGCGCGGACTGCTCGCGCAGTTCCCCGCCCTCCTCATGGGCCGGGCCAAGGACTGGTCGTTCGAGCGGCCGCTCGGCATACGGGACCGGGACCGCTACCGCGCGGAGCAGCACGAGGCGGTCCTGCGCGCCCTGGACGAGTACGCCCCCGCGACCATGGCCGTCTTCGACGTCGACCTCGGCCACACCGACCCGCAGCTGGTCCTCCCGTACGGCGGGCGGATCGAGGTGGACGGGGTGGCGCGCCGCATCGTCGTCACCTACTGACGGCCGGAGGTCCGGTTCATCCTTCTTTGGTCCGACCATATGCGGTGTGTGACATAGTTGAAGGACGGGCGGCAGAGGTGATGGCGACCGGGAGGTCCCGGTCGAGGCAGGGGGTGCGCGATGTCCGTCGAGTGGCAACCCGTACGGCAGTCCCGTACGCATGAGCTGGTGCTCCAGAGCATCGAGGAGCGGGTGTTCGCCGGGGAGCTGAAGGCCGGTGACCGGCTGCCGCCCGAGCGCGAGCTCGCGCCGGTGCTCGGGGTCAGCCGTTCCGCGCTGCGCGAGGCGCTGCGGGTGCTGGAGACCATCGGCGTGCTGGTCGCCCAGCCGGGGCGGGGCCCGGACGCCGGGGCGCGGATCGTCCGGCACCCCGACGACGCGCTCGGGCGGCTGCTCCGGCTGCACTTCGCGCTGGGCAGCTACAGCCTGGAGGACGTCCTGGAGGCGCGCGTCGTGCTGGAGCGGTCCAGCTTCGAGGCCGCCGCCCGGCACGCCTGCCCCGAGGACCTCGACGCGGCGCGGGAGCTGGTCGCGGGCATGGGGGAGGCGGGCGTGGCGGTGGCGGAGTTCAACGACCTGGACACCCGCTTCCATGTGCACATCGCGCGCATCTCCGGCAATGAGCTGACCTCCACGCTCACCTCCGCCGTCCGCGAATCGGTGCGGCCGCTGATCCTGAAGGCGCTGGAGGCGGCCGAGGACTGGCCGGCCACGGCTGCCGCGCTCAACGCCGAGCACGCCGAACTGCTGCGGCTGCTGAGCGCGGGCCGTGGGCCGGACGCCGCCGATCTGGTGGAGCGGCACATCCGCAGCTTGCACGGGACTCTGGTCGACGAGAACTCCGGTCGGGGCGAGGAGAGTTCCTGAGACGGAGCGCGGTCAGCCGCGGTAGTACGAGGCGAGGGCGGCGAAGGCGGCCTTCGGCTCCCAGGCCATGTCGGGGTAGGCGGCCCCGAGACGGTCCTCGTAGACCTTGACGATGCCGTAGCTGGCCAGGTCCAGGTCCGCGCGGGGATCGCCGTCGGGGCGGTGGACGTGGTCGTACAGCGCGAAGGTGAACACGAACGTGCTGTCGATTCCTCCGGCGTCGAACGCCTCCAGCAGTTCGAGCAGGTACGCGGCCTGCCCCGCCTCGTCGCGGACGTACGTGCCGTTCAGCCGGAGGGGGCCTTCCTCGTCGTACTCGACGATCTCCAGTCCGAGCGCGCCCCGGTCCCCGGCGCCCCGGTATCCGGCCGCCCCGAACTCGGTGATCGCGACCGGCTTCTCCTGTGCGGTCAGGCCGGGTACGCCTTCGGCGAACCGGTCGGCGGTCTCGGCCGACCGGTAGAGATCCATGGACACGATGTCGAAGCGTGCCCAGTCGACGCGTTCGAGCGGGACGGACGCGTACGTCACCCTGCCGCCGAAGCGTTCCCGGACGGTCTCCACGGCCCTGCCGAGGAAGGTGTTCACCCGCTCGCCGATCTCGCCGATCCGCTCGCGCAGGAGATCCGAACGGGCCAGCAGGGCGATCCGCTCGTCGGTGCTGTCGCCGGGCAGGAAGCCGGGGTTCATCAGGCTCAGTTCGGCGCCGGTCACGAACACCACCTCGGCTCCGCGCCGCCTCAGCCGTTCCGCGCGTCCGGCGCAGTCCGCGAAGAGCGCCAGCATCTCGTCGGCGGCCAGTTCGAGGGGGTAGGGGGAGAACCAGACCTCCAGCCCCAGGGCGGCCGCGAGCGAGGCGGCGAGCTCGATCCGGTCCGGGTCGCCGCCCATGACACGTACGGCGTTGCAGTGCAGGTCGTCACGGATGACGCGCAGTTCGCGTTCCACCGTCTCCGCGTCGAAGTGCTTGCGGGAGGTGATGCCGTTCTTCACGAATCCGGTGTCGTAGCTGATGCCCCTGGCACGCATGGGTGCCCCCTTCCCTCCGGGATATTTACGGTACTGACCGTACCTTATTTGTGGCACTGGAGGGTTGGTGTCGAGAATGGGAAGGTACGGTCAGTACCGTTTCGGGAGGAAATATGGATATGGAAGAGGCCCCGGCGGCGCGGTCGGCCGGGCGGACGCGGCGGCGCGGTGCGGTCCTGGAGGAGGCGATCCTGCAAGCGGCGGTGGACGAGATGGCCGCGTCCGGGTACGCCGGGCTGGCCATGGACAAGGTCGCCGCCCGTGCCGGTACCAACAAGAACGCCATCTACCGCCGCTGGCCGAACCGGCTGGCGCTCGGCGTCGCCGCCTATCGCCGACTGGCCACCACGGCTCCGCTGCCGGACACCGGCAGCCTGCGAGGTGACGTGCTGGAACTGCTGCGCGGGGCCAACCGTCACTGGAGCTCCCCGCTCGGCGCGATCCTGCGCGAGCTGTTCGCCGCGGCCGGCGGCGCCCCGGAACTCGTGGCGCAGTTGCGGGAGCAGTCCGGGGATGCCGTGGCCGCCCCGTGGCTGACCGTCCTGGGGCGTGCCGTGGCGCGTGGTGAGGCGGACCCCGAGGCCCTGCATCCGCGGGTCGCGACCGTGGCCGTCGTCCTGCTGCGCGACGAGTTCGTCGTACGCGGCGCCCCGTCCGCGCCCGACGACGTCCTCGTCGAGATCGTCGACGAGGTGTATCTGCCCCTGGTGCGGTGTCGCGGCCTTCACTGTGCGGACCGAGGCTAGTATGGTCTGACCATAAAATTGAAGTAGCGAACGGAGAGACCCATGCGCATCGGACTCTTCGCCACCTGTCTGGGAGACACGCTCTTCCCCGAGGCGGTGAAATCGACCGCGGTCCTGCTCGCCCGCCTGGGCCACGACGTGGTGTTCCCGCCGGAGCAGACCTGCTGCGGCCAGATGCATGTCAACACCGGCTACCAGCGCGAACCCGTGCCCCTGGTACGGAACTTCGCCGAGCAGTTCGGCGACGCCTCGATCGACGCCGTCGTCATGCCGTCCGGATCGTGCGCGGGCTCGGTCCGCCACCAGCACGAGATCGTGGCCGAACGGTACGGGGACGCGGCGCTGCGCGCGGGCGTCGCCACCGTCAAGGCCAAGACGTACGAGCTGTCGGAGCTGCTGGTGGACGTGCTGGGCGTCGAGGACGTCGGCGCGTACTTCCCGCACCGGGTGACGTACCACCCCACCTGTCACTCCCTGCGCATGCTGCGGGTCGGCGAGAAGCCGCTGAAGCTGCTCCGGGCCGTCGATTCGATCGATCTGGTCGAGCTGCCGGAAGCCGACTCCTGCTGTGGTTTCGGCGGCACCTTCGCGGTCAAGAACGCCGACACCTCCACCGCCATGCTCCAGGACAAGATGCGCAACATCTCCACCACGGAGGCCGAGGTGTGCACGGCGGGCGACTCGTCGTGCCTGATGCACATCGGCGGCGGGCTCTCCCGGATCAGGTCGGGCACCCGCACCCTGCACCTCGCCCAGATCCTCTCCGCCACCCGCACCTCGCCGTACGTCCCCACGGAGGCCGTCCGATGAGCAGCACCTTCCTCGGCATGCCGGCGACCCCGCCCCGCTCCCCGTACGGGACGGGCAACCTGCGCGGCGACCGGACGTTCCCGAAGGCCGCCCACGACGAGCTGCGCAACGAGCAGCTCCGCCGCAACCTCGGCCGGGCCACCCGCACCATCCGCGCCAAGCGCCTGAACGTCACCGGCGAACTCCCCGACTGGGAGGCCCTGCGCGCGGCGGGTTCGGCGATCAAGACCGACACCATGAACCGGCTCCCCGAACTGCTGGAACAACTGGAGCGGAAGGTCACCGAGCGCGGCGGCACCGTCCACTGGGCCCGCGACGGCGTCGAGGCCAACGAGATCGTCGCCCGGCTGGTCAGGGCCACCGGCAGCCGCGAGGTCATCAAGGTCAAGTCGATGGCCACCCAGGAGACCGGACTCAACGAGCACCTCGAATCGGTCGGCATCACCCCGTACGAGACGGACCTCGCCGAACTCATCGTCCAGCTCGCGCACGACAAGCCCTCGCACATCCTGGTGCCCGCGATCCACCGCAACCGCGACGAGATCCGGCAGATCTTCCTGAAGGAGATCCCCGGCGTCGATCCCGGGCTGGACAACGTGCCCGCCCATCTCGCCGCCGCGGCCCGTGCCTATCTGCGCGAGAAGTTCATGACGGCGAAGGTCGCCGTCTCCGGAGCCAACTTCGGCATCGCCGAGACCGGCACCCTGGCCGTCGTGGAGTCCGAGGGCAACGGCCGGATGTGCCTCACCCTGCCCGACACCCTGATCACCGTGATGGGCATCGAGAAGGTGCTGCCGCGCTACCAGGACCTGGAGGTCTTCCTCCAGTTGCTGCCGCGCTCCTCGACGGGGGAGCGCATGAACCCGTACACCTCGATGTGGACCGGGGTCACCCCGGGCGACGGGCCGCAGGACTTCCACCTGGTCCTGCTCGACAACGGACGCACCGCGGCCCTCGCCGACCGGATCGGCCGCGAGGCCCTCAACTGCATCCGCTGCTCGGCCTGCCTCAACGTCTGCCCGGTGTACGAACGGGCGGGCGGCCACGCCTACGGATCGACCTACCCCGGACCGATCGGCGCGGTCCTCACCCCGCAGCTCGCCGGGATGGACGCGGCCAAACACGATCCCAACAGCTCCCTGCCGTACGCCTCCAGTCTCTGCGGGGCCTGCTTCGACGCCTGCCCGGTCAAGATCGACATCCCCTCGCTCCTGGTCGAACTGCGCCACCAGAGCACCGAACAGTCCGGGACGACGGCCGAGAAGCTGGCCATGAAGGCCGCGGCCACCGTCATGAAGCACCCGAAGCTCTTCACGGCCGCGCAGAAGGGCGGCGGCATCGGCCGGGTGCTGGCCGGGCGGGACGGCAGGATCTCCCGTCTGCCCCCGCCGTTCGACGGCTGGAGCGAGAGCCGGGACACTGCCGCGCCACCGAAACAGACCTTCCGCTCCTGGCTCGCGTCGCCGGAGGGCGGCGCGACGATGCGGGCCGCCGAGGACGAGTACCGGGAGAACCGGAAGAAGGAGGAGGGGGAATGACGACCGCCCGCGAAACCGTGCTGGGCCGGATCAAGGACGCCCTCGCGCTCGCCCCCGCACCGCAGACCACCGTGCCGCGCGACTACCGCACCGGCCGCACCCTCCCCGACGACGAGCGTCTGGCCCTCTTCACCGACCGGCTCGTCGACTACCGGGCCACGGTCCACACCTGCACCGCCGACCGCACCCCCCAGGCCGTCGCCGAGGTGCTGGGGGAGCGCGGGGCACGGCGGATCGGGGTGCCGCCCGGCCTCGACCCGCACTGGCTGGACGCGTACGACGGCGAGGTCCAGCAGGACTCCGCCGACATCCCGGCCCCCCGGCTCGACGAACTGGACGGGGTGCTCACCGCCTCGGCCGTCAGCTGCGCGGAGACCGGCACGATCTTCCTGGACGGCTCGCCGGACCAGGGGCGGCGGGCCCTGTCCCTCGTCCCCGATCTGCACGTGTGCGTCGTCGACCTGTCGACGGTCGAGGCGGGCGTGCCGGAAGCGGTGGCGCGGCTGGTGCCGGACCGGCCGACCACACTGATCAGCGGCCCCTCGGCCACCTCCGACATCGAGCTGGAGCGGGTGGAGGGCGTGCACGGCCCGCGCACCCTCGCCGTGATCATCCGCACCGACGTGTAGGGCGTGCCGCGACGGGGTGGGGGGGCCCCCGGCCGCGCCCCCCCCCCCCACACGCCGGGGGGCCCGCGCGGCCGGCGGACCCGGCGTGGCGGGCGGCCGCGCACAGCCCCGCGGGACG
>NZ_JBHJQP010000135.1:18028-22470 GCF_042262625.1 Streptomyces sp. NPDC056347
GCCCCCCACCCGGGCCCCCCCCCCCCACCACTCCACTCCGTGTGACCGTCGCGACGTGCGAACCGTGCGTGACGGTCGCCGGATCTCAGCCGTGCGTGACGGTCACCGGGGCGAAGCCGATCCGGGTCGTCGCCCCGTCCTGTGCCCAGCGCACCTCCACCGCGTCCGAGTCCACCACCACACCGCTCACCACCGGGTCGAGCGGCGCCGCGTCCGCCTCGGCGGTCAGCGAGGCGAGCGCGACCAGCACCGCCGTGCCGCCGTCGCCGTCGGCGGGCGCCGACAGCCGGGGCATCACCGCCCAGGGCGTGTACGCGGTGCCCTGCGGGGCCCGGACCTCGTCGGGGGACTCCCAGCCGTGCAGCCCGTGCAGTGCGGAGACCAGATTGTCGTCGCGGCCGGTCGCCCAGCCGGTCTGCTCCACCCGGGCCCCGTCCGGCGCGCCCAGCACCCGGTGCACCCGCAGCTCGTACCGGCCGCGCACCACCGTCACGCTCTCCACCCGCAGCCCCGGCACCATCGCGGAGCCCGAGGTGAACACCGGGCGGTGCCAGGAGGCGGCCCAGCCCCAGCCCTCGCCCCCTCCGGCGCCCAGCGCACGGATGATCCGGCGCTCGCTGCGCACCCCGGCGACCACCACGGCCAGATGGTTGTCGGCCGCGTTGCCCGGGGCCGTGGGTCCGGTCACCGTGGAGTACGACTGGCGGCTGTACAGCGGGTCGTCCTCGACCTGCCCCTCGC
This sequence comes from Streptomyces sp. NPDC056347, assembly GCF_042262625.1. Lineage (NCBI taxonomy): Bacteria > Bacillati > Actinomycetota > Actinomycetes > Kitasatosporales > Streptomycetaceae > Streptomyces > Streptomyces sp. NPDC056347. The sequence goes on from NZ_JBHJQP010000135.1 coordinate 18,770, forward strand.
CCTCGTTCACGCGCACATGGTCGCTGCCGTGATTGTGCAGCCGTACGATCCCGTCGGCGCGGGTCGACTGGACGAGCAGTCCCGGCGTGGGCAGGGCGAGCACCCGGTCGGGGCCCTCGCTCGGCGCGGGCTCCTCGACCGCCGTCCACAGCGGATGATCCTGCGGGGCGAGCAGTGCCACGAAGGCCTTGGACGCCCAGTACGGCGACGCGGGCGCCGAGTAGCTCTGCAGCGACGCCTGGTGCGGGCCGTGCCAGCCCAGGTTCAGCAGCCCGTCCGTGCCGGTCGCGCCCCGGTCCAGGAAGTAGCGCAGCGCACCGCTGATCACCCGCCGCGAGGCCCCCGGTGCGAGCGGGGTGTGCCCGCTGACCGCGCCCATCGCGACCGAGGAGGCGGCCGCGAACCGGTAGGTCAGCGAGCGGCCGAAGTGGATCGGCGCGCCGTCGCCGCCGAACAGCAGCGAGAAGCCCTCCAGGTGCTCGCGCAGCCGGCCCCCGTAATGGGCGGACAGCTCAGCGTCGCCCGACAGGTACGCGTCCAGTACCGGATAGAGGTGCAGCGCCCAGCCGTTGTAGTGGTCGAAGGCCCGGCCGTCGCCGTCCGCGTACCAGCCGTCGCCCCGGTACCAGCCCTCCAGCAGGCCGACCGCGCGCTCCTTGGCCCGCGCGGTCTCGGCGTCGCCCCGGCCCACGGACTCCAGGAACCCGGCCACGGAGTACGGGAACAGGTACCAGTTGTTGGGGGCGGGGACGTGCCGCAGCGCGTCGCGCAGCCACGCCTCGGTCCGGTCACGCACCCCGTCGTCCAGCTGGTCCCAGAGCCACGGCCGGGTCAGCCGCAGACCGGTGGCGACCGAGGCGGACTCGACCATGGGCTGGCCGAAGACGGAGTGGCCGCGGATCAGCGGCCAGGACTCGGCGTCCTCACGGCCCGGGGTACGGGTCCCGGCCGCCAGCCCGTCCGCGTACCGGCCGAGCCAGCCGAAGGGGTCCTCGCCGTCCGCGCCCGCCACCCGGAAGGCGGCGGCGAGGAAGGTGCGCGCGTACCCCTCCAGACCGTCGGAACGCACTCCGGAGAAGGACGGCCTGCCCGGCAGGTCCAGCAGCGCGCCGCCCGGTGTGGCCCACTGCCAGGCGGCCCGCAGCAGCCCGTCGGCGGTGGCCTCCCAGTGGGCCCGGGTGTAACCGGTGTGCGGGCTCGACTCCCGGTCCTCGGCGGGGAGTCCGATGGGGGAGGGCGGGTGTGCGGCGGTCATGCGAGAAACGCCAGCCTTTCGCGTCGTACGGGGTGGGCGAAGCCGTCGCCCGCGGCCCAGCGGCCGGTCTCGGCGGCCGCCAGGTCGACCAGCCGTCGCAGTTCGTTGCCCTGGGAGCCCGCGAGGTGCGGGGTGATCAGGGCGCCCGGGCACTCCCAGAGCGGGTGCGCGGCGGGCAGTTCGTCGGGGTCGGTGACGTCGAGGACGGCCCGGATGCGCTCCTGGCGGAGCACGTCGACGAGCGCGTCCTGGTCGACGACGGCGCCGCGCGCGGTGTTGACGAGCACGGCGTCCTGGCGCATCGAGGTCAGCAGCTCACGGCTGACGAGCCCGCGGGTGGCGGGCAGCAGCGGGGCGTGGACGCTCACCACGTCGCTCCGCTCGAAGAGTTCGGCGAGGCCGACGGAGCGCACGCCCAGCTCGGCGGCCTCCGCCCCGGAGACGTACGGGTCGTGCAGCAGGACCGTGAGGTCGTAGGGGCGCAGCAGCTCGACGACGCGGCGGCCGATCATCGAGGCGGACAGGATGCCCACGGTGCGGCCGTAGTTGCCGATGTGGCCGGGGGCCTCCAGCCAGTCGTCCCGGCGGCGCAGCGTGCGGTAGTCGTGGGACCGCTCCAGGACCCGCTTGCCGGAGAGCAGGATCATCGCGACGGTGTACTCCGCCACCGGCAGGGCGTTGGCGGCGGCGGCCGACGACACCTCGATGCCGCGCTCCCAGCACGCCTCGGTGATGTGTCCGCGGACGCTGCCCGCGGTGTGCACCACCGCACGCAGCCGGGGCGCCGAGGCCAGGGCCGCCGCGTCGATCGGCGGGCAGCCCCAGCCGGTGATCAGGACCTCGGCCTCGGCCAGTACGGAACGGGCCCGGTCGGTGGAGAAGTCGTCGAGCACGGGCAGCGGGGACAGCTCGCACACCGCGTCGAGCGCGGCCAGGGACGGGGCGTCGAGCAGCGCGGCGGCGGCCGCCGGTTTCATGGCGACGGCGGCACGCGGCCGGTTGCGGTCGACCGGGGTGCCGGGTGCGGTACGGGACATCTCTCTCCAGGTGGAGGTGCGGACGGCCGGGTCTCCGAGCACGGATCGACGGCTCTGCCGGCCGGGCAGGGATGCCTTCCGCGGCCGCCGGAACGGCTCATGGAAATCCTGATCGGCTGATCGGAACTGGTCAAGGGATCGATCAGAAGAAAATAAAACGGTCAAACGATCATTCAGTGGCAGGTTCCAGGGCCCGCGTCGATCCCCGCACTTCCAAGGTGGGCAGCAGCTCCGTCCGGCGCACCGGGCCGCCGGCACCCACGGCCCCGGACAGCCGGTGCAGCAGCAGCTCGGCGGCGGCCCGGCCGATCTCGGTCTTCGGAGGCGCCACCGCCGTCAGCGGCGGGCTCCCCAGGGCCGCGACCCCGTCGTCGTACGCCACCACCGAGCAGTCCCGGGGCACCTCGACCCCGTTCTCCGCCAGCCGCTGAACCAGCATCAGCGCGTCCACGTCGCCGTGCAGCACGGCCGCCGTCGCGGCCCGCTCCCGCAGCAGCGCGGCGAGGTCGACGGCGGCACCCCGGCCGTCGGCCGCGGCCAGGGGCGAGCTCAGCACCACCGTCCAGTCCGTCACCTCGGGGCGGGCCGCGGCGATCCCGGCGAACGCGGCCCGGACGCTGCGCGCCGTCGGGCTGTCGTCGCGGGCGGCCAGCACGATCCGGCGGTGCCCCAGCGCGACCAGGTGTTCCACGGCCAGATGCGTCCCGTACCAGTGATCCGAACAGACGGAATCCAGGGCGTGCAGCGGGCTGCCCGGCCGGGGACGCCGCTCCATCAGCACGGTCGGCACCCCCACGTCGGCCAGCCAGCCGTGGTCCCGCTCCTCCGCGTGGAGTCCGGGCCAGCGCGGTGCGATCAGCAGTCCGCGCACCCCGTCCGCCAGCGCCCGCTCGACCAGGGCGCGTTCGGCACCGGGCGAGGGGGGTGCGATGTGCAGGGCGATCCGGATGCCGGACTCCTCCAGGGCGGACCGGGCGCCGTGCAGGGTCTCGTACAGATAGGAGTGCCGCTCCGGTACGACCAGGGCGACCGCGCCGGCGTCCGGGGACGGCCCCCGGTCCCGGAGCGTCCGGTCCGCCGGGGCCGGGGCCACCGGATCGCGTACCGGGCGGGCCACCCCGTGCCCGCGGCGCAGCCGACCGGACCGGGTCAGTTCCTCGACGTCCCGCCGGACCGTGACGACCGAGACGTCCAGTTCGGCCGCGAGCACGGTGATGCGGACGGCGCCGCGCGACTCCACCACCGACAGGATCCGCTGCCGCCTCAGTTCCGCCGGCTCCCGCATGCCTGCTGCCCCCTCGCCGTACTGCCGCCGTACTGCCCGTTCGAACGCTTCGGGCGGGCGTCGGGCTCGCAGCATAGCGATCGGCCCTCCCGGACCGCCGCTCGTCGTGGGCGGAGGTCCGGGA
>NZ_JBHJQP010000136.1:0-22219 GCF_042262625.1 Streptomyces sp. NPDC056347
TCGAGCTACCCACCTCAGTGGCCTCAACCGACCCTCACTCACGCACCGAAAGAATCACCATCTTCCCAACCGAATTGCAGGAAAACGACCTCTTAGAAGGGCTTTGGGGAAGATCGTGGCGGAATGGTGAACTTGTTCTTTGACGGGTGCTTCAAGCAACGACGGCCGGGCGCATCACACACGGGCGTCGACGCGACGGGCGAAGTCCTGACGGCCGTCGCACGGGCTGACACCGACGCGGACGTCGTCCGGGCTCCGGCCGAGCTCGACGGCCGCACGGTCATGACATGCTGCCGAGCGCCCGGGCCGCCGTCGTGATCGCCCCGGGCTTCCCGGGGCCCGCTCGGGCGGGAGCGTACGCCGGCGCGGGGGCGCGCCCCGAGCGGCGTGCTACGTTCGCGTCGATGGACGACCGGGAGCACGTGGTGACGGAAGCGGACGAGTCGACGCCGGGAGCGCGGCTGCGGAGGAGGCCCCAGCAGGCACGCAGCCGCGCCCGGGTCGAGGCCATCCTTGCCGCCGCCGACCGGATCCTGTCCCAGGAGGGGTACGAGGCGCTGACGATGCGGCGGATCGCCGAGGAGGCGGGCACGCCGGTCGGCAGTATCTATCAGTTCTTTCCGGACAAGAGCGCTGTCGTGGATGCGCTGGGCCGGCGGTACCTCGACGCCTTCAAGTCCGCCATCGACGGACTGGTCGACCGTGCCGTCGGGGGTGAACTGGCCGACCCGGTCGGCATGATGGTCGACGTCTACGCCGAGATCTTCCGGTCCCAGGCGGGCGGCATGGCTCTGTGGGCCGGTCGGCACCTCAGCCCCGAGCTCGCGCGGGCCGACGAGGCGAGCAACGCGTACATTGCCGAGGGCCTGCAGCGCATAGTGGAGCACCTGATCGGCGGGCCCGGCGACCGTCGGGCACAGCGGGCGGCGCGGATGGTGGTGTGGGCCGCCAACGCCGTGCTGCACGAAGTGTTCAAGGGCGGCGGCGAGCCGGATCCGGAGGCCGTGGACGAGCTCAAGAGGATGCTGAACGCCTACTGGGCCGACCTGCACGGCAGGCTGGCGGCCACGGAGGGCTGAGCGAGGCGGTGCGGCCGGTCGCCGGGCCCGGTCCGCCGAGGCGCCCCGGCAGGCACCGGGAGGGCGCCCGGGCTCCCCGTTGCCTGCCGGGGCGTCGACCGGGGCGGGTCGGGAGGGCGGATGCCGCCGGGTGCGGCGGAATCCCCCCTCCCTGTGCCGTCAGTCGCTGTAGACGCCGACCTCCCGGAGCGACAGGCCCCACTCGGTGCCGCGTTCCAGGCCCTGGACTCGTACGTAGCGCGCGGGGGACCGGGTGAATCGCGCCGTGTCCAGCCCGCCGTCACCGGCGGTCGTGGACCATGCGGTCTCCCACTCCTTGCCGTCCTGGGACAACTCGATGCGGTACGACTTCGCGTATGCCGCCTCCCAGTCGAGGGTGACGCGCCCGACCGGCTTCGTGGAGCCGAGGTCGATCCTCAGCCATTGGTCGTTCTTCCACTCGCTGGCCCAGCGGGTGCCCTTGTCGCCGTCCACGGCCTTGTCGGGAGTGAAGCCGACGAACGGGTTCCACCACTCCGACGAGGAGGCCGAGGCGGCCGCGCCCGAGGCGAGATTCGCTCCGGACCGGTGCTTCTCGGTGTTCGCCCAGGTGCGCAGGTAGGACTCGGCACCCGTGAAGAGGTCGTCCACGACGTCCTGGCCGCCGACGGTCCGGATGTCCTCGATCCAGTCCGGGACCATGCCGTAGTGCGCCGCGCCGTCGGTGTTGAAGTCCCAGGTGCGTTCGCCGGTGGTCTGCTTGTCGATCACCGATCCGCCGTCCGTGCTGCGGAAGGGATACTTCACCGGGTTGGGGGCGTCCCCGCCCCGCGGAGCCGGCCAGCCTCCGACGCCGTTCATGTCGGTGCCGTAACCGTAGCCGACCTGGTACTTGTCGCGCAGCGCCGCCGTGCGCCTGGCCTCCGCGCTGAACGCCTCGGATCCGCTCATGTACTGCGTGGCGAAGCCGCCGAGCTTGTAGAGCCGCTCGGTCCACCCCAGGTCCATCCAGCTGTGCGAGGAGACGACGCCCGGGTAGGACGCGGACTCCAGGACGTCGAAGGCCTGGTCGGCGGCCTTGACGCTCATGTGGTCGACCTCCAGCATCATGTGGCGCTTCATCATCCCGCGCACCGCGTACTCACCCAGGCTGGTCAGCCCGCGGGTGTTGCACTGGGCGCCCGAGGCGTACGAGGGGACCGCCACCCCCTTCGGCAGTCGGCTCTCCGCCTCCGGCGCCGCCGCGTTGCCGATGGGGTTGTCGTGCTGCGGGCCGCGGCAGGTCTCCGTCTTCCAGAAGGTGCCGGTCGACAGGAACTGGCCCACGTTGATCGCCGTTCCGAGGGCGCCGGAGTCGTAGCGCACGCCGCACAGGGCGTTGTCGAACTTGTGGCACAGGAACATGCTGCTCACGCCCAGGCCGCGCAGCTCGTCCAGGCCGCGGTCGATGTCCTCCTCGCTGCACTGCGCGACGTCCAGGACCTGCTTGCAGCCGAACGGCTCGGACGTCTCGACGCCCAGGACGACAGCCAGCTTGCCCTGCTCGACGACCTGGCGCGCCTGAGCGCTGTCGGTGACGATCCGGAACCAGCCCTTGCCCGGTCCGCCGTACATCTTGTCGATGAAGGCCTGCATGTCGTACGACTTCTTCGCCTCGAGACGGATGGCGGTCATCTCGTCGCAGCTGCGGTCCTTGAAGAAGTAGACCGAGCAGATCACGCCGTTGGTGACCAGGTCGTTGACCAGCACCCGCTGGCCGCCGCGCCATGCCCTCTCGATGGAGGCGTAGTAGTTCTGCTGGTGGGTCAGCGAGTCGTGGGCGGGCCAGTCCTTGAAGGTGGGCCAGCCGTCGGGGTCGTGCTTTCCGTCGCCCTTGGTGATCATGTCGAAGATGGCGAGCGAGCCGTCGGGGTAGTGCTCGGGGCAGTCCTTCAGCGCGTCGGCGACACCCTGCTCCGAGAACGGCTTGCCGCAGATCAGCCGGCCGCCGAAGCCCTCGTTGGACATGATGTGGTCGTGGGCGTCCACGAAGCCTCGGACGCGGCCCTGGGCATCGGTTCCCTTGAAGGGCTCACCCGTGACGTCGATCTGCGCGTCGGGCGCGGGCCGCGAGGTCGGGATCCACCAGCCGGGGCCGGGTTCCGCCGCGGAGCTGGGCATCGGGCCGAGCGCCATGGCCATCACGGCGAGGAGCAGTGACACCACCGTGAGGGATCCGATTCTGCGGCGTGGGGGTTGAACCATGGTCATCACTCACCTTGATTGACATGTTCACGTAAGTTACCGGCGGGTTTTCCAGAATCGCGACGACCGTCGGTGGAGTCAACGGTCCGGACCGAAGAAGATGAGAAATTCTCATCTTTTCTGAACGGGGCTTTGTCTGCGTCGAGTTGACGGGCGTCGGGTGTCGGGTCGCACGGTGAGAGGTGATCGGCCCGCCCCCGCGAGCCGTCGTCAGGCCACGCCACGGATGCGGTTGACGAGGATGCCGCCCATGAGGGTGACCAGGGCCGTGGTGAGGTAGAGGCCGGCGTAGCCGCCGAGATGAGTGATGATCGGTGCGGCGAGGGCGGGGGCGAGGACCTGCGGGCCGGAGTTGGCGATGTTGATGACGCCGAGGTCCTTGGCGCGGTCGGCGGCTTCGGGCAGGACCTGGGTGACCAGAGCTTGGTCGACGGCCAGGTAGACGCCGTAGCCCGCGCCGAGGACGGCGGCGGCGGCGAGGGCGGACGGCCAGGTGTGGAAAAGGGCGAGCAGCACCGCCGCTGCGGCCATGACCAGCGAACAGAGGACGACGAAGGTCTTGCGGCGCCCGACGCGGTCCGACAGGAGACCGGCGGGGACGGCCGTGAGTGCGGCGCAGAGCGTGTAGACCACCGTGAGGATCAGTACGCCGGTGGCGGGATCGCCGTAGTGGACGGCGTCGGCGAGGAAGTAGAACAGGTAGAGGGTGCCGAGGGCGTTGCCGAGGTTGATCAGGAACCGGGTGAGCCAGGCCCAGCCGAAGTCGGGGTGCTTCCGGGGGCTCACCCAGAGCGAGCGGGCGAAGGTCCGGGCGTCGAAGGCGGGGCGCAGCGCCCGGGGCAGGGGCGGCTCGGAATGGCGCAGCACGAAGGGGAGGGCGAGCACGACGGTGAGCACGGCGAGGGTGCCGTAGCCGGAGCGGACGCCGGTGATCAGCTGTGTGGTGATCAGTGCGCCGAACACGAGGCCGAAGGACTGCATGAGGCCGGTCCAGCCGGAGACCTGGGCGCGTTGGGCGAGCGGCACGCGGTCCGCGATCGGGGTGGTGACCCCGGCCAGCATCGCGTTCAGGCCTGCCTGCGCGAGGCACCAGCCGACGGCGACCCCGGCCACGGTCTGCTGGGTGGCGGTGACCGACAGGCCCGCCGCCCCGGCGAGGGCACCGCCGAGGATCCAGGGCCGACGGCGGCCGAACCGGCTCGCGGTGCGGTCCGACCAGGCACCGGCGAGCGGGTTGGCCAGCACCGCGACGAGCGCGCCGAGGCCGGTGACGAGCGAGAGCGCATCGTTCTTGCCGTGCGGGTCGATGTGTTCGAGCTGGAGCGGCAGCAGGATCTGGATGGGTGTCATGAACGCCATGAAGACGGCGAATGTGGCCAGCGAGAGGTTCACCGTCCAGCCGGCCCTGACCGGGACGGTGGGTTCGGCGAAGACGGCGGCGTCCGCCGTCGAGGCATGGGGCATGACGACTCCGTCGCTCAGGACCGCTGGGAGGCAATCAGGTCGCGGTACCACGCGAAGCTCGCCCGGGGCGTGCGACGCTGGGTGGCGAAGTCGACCTCGACCAGGCCGAAGCGCTGGTGATAGCCCTCGGCCCACTCGAAGTTGTCGAGGAGCGACCAGGTGAAGTAGCCGCGCACGTCCACCCCCAGGGACACGGCGTCGGCGACCGCGGAGATGTGCTCGGCGAGGTAGTCGATGCGCGCCCGGTCGTGCAGCCCGGCCGGCTGCGAGCAGCCGTTCTCGGTGATCCAGACCGGCGGAAGGGCTTCGCCGTAACGGTCCTTGAGGCCGGTGAGCAGCTCCGTCAGCCCGTCCGGGACCACCGGCCAGTCGAACGCGGTTCTCTCGTACGGCTCCGTGGGCTCGGCCAGATCGAAGGGCAGCCCGGCGGCGGGATCGGCCGGGGCGGTCACCCAGGTGGGGTTGTAGTAGTTGACGCCCAGCCCGTCCAGCGGAGCGGAGATCGTGGCGAGATCGCCGTCACGCACCACTCCGCCCCAGCTCCTGTCCGCCATGCCGTAGGCCGTCAGGTCGGGGTAACTGCCCGTGAAGAGAGGATCGTTGAAGATTCCGTTGTGCAGGGCGTCGTAGGCGGAGGCCGCTGCCACGTCCTCGTCCTGCCGGGCGTCGGGGCGCAGCCGGACGGGCGTGCAGTTGTTGGCGATCAGTATCCGCGCGTCCGGAACGGCGGCCCGCAGAGCCGCGGTCGCGAGGCCGTGGCCGAGCAACTGGTGATGTGCGACGGGCAGTGCGTCCAGCATCAGTGCGCGGCCCGGGGCATGGACGCCGAAGGCGTAGCCGAAAGACATGTGCACGAAGGGCTCGTTCAGGGTGATCCACCGCTTGACGCGGTCTCCGAGCCGCTCCGCGACCACCGCCGCGTACTCGGCGAACCGATGGGCGGTACCGCGGCTCAGCCATCCGCCCTCGTCCTCCAGGGCCTGCGGCAGGTCCCAGTGGAACAGCGTGGGCGTGGGCTCGATCCCGGCGTCGAGCAGCGCGTCGACGAGGCGGTCGTAGAAGTCCAGCCCGCGTGGTTCGACCTTGCCCGCACCGGTCGGCAGGACGCGCGGCCAGGAGATCGAGAAGCGGTACGCGTCGAGTCCGAGGCGGCGCATCAGCGCGACGTCCTCGGCGAACCGGTGGTGATGATCGCAGGCGATGTCGCCGGTGTGGCCGTCGCGTACGGCCCCGGGGCGCCGTACGAAGGTGTCCCAGACGGACGCCCCCTTGCCGTCCTCGTCGGCCGCTCCCTCGATCTGGTACGCGGCGGTCGACGCGCCCCAGGTGAATCCGGCCGGAAGCCGGGGGAACCGGGTGGCATCGGTGGACCTCGTCGTCACTGGCGCCTGCCTTCATCGTCGATGCGCGAGCCGTCCGGGGTCGGCCGCCCGCGCGCAGCTCCGGAATTCCGCCGACGGCCGCTCCTCGCGCCCCGACGGCAGCCTGGGGGCGGCTGTTCGTGACCGGGCACGCCACCCGAGGTGGGCCGCACCATAACATGAACAAATGTTCATGTTCTATGGGTCGGACATGCCCTGCCCGGCCGGAGGGAAGCGGCGCTGTTCGGGCGGTGGCCGCGTCGGCGGCGACGGATCGAGCTCCGCCGCCTCGGCCGGTGGGCGTGACCGCCGGGCTCCTGCGCACGCGAATGTCCGGCCGCGGGGCGCAGCGCTGTGCGCATCGGGTGCGGAGGGCCTGCTGCGCACGGCGTTGCCGCTGACGGTCGTGTCCGCCGGCCGGTCGACGCGAGGACGCGGGGCCCTGTCGGATGTCCTGGGGGAGAAGTCGGGCAGACCAGCGCCGCCGCCACCACCGCCATCGACGGCCGGGACGAGGCGTGATCCCGGAGCGGGCAACTCGGGTGAAACATCCCGCCACCCCCACCGCATCTAATGGGTGTAAGCGACGAGGACAAGGGGAGAGCAGCGGATGAGACGGTCCCAGGAGAGCGCCTTCAGGGAGTTCGCGGCGGCCCGCATGGGGCATCTCTTCCGGACGGCATGTCTGTTGACCAGCGGCGACACCCATCTCGCCGAGGACCTGGTGCAGGAGACGCTGGGGCGGATGTACGTGGTGTGGGGCAGGTCGTCGAGGATCGGCAATCCGGCGGCGTACGCGCAGACCGTTCTGGTGCGAGTCTTTCTGGCGCACCAGCGGCGGCGTTCGGCGGGAGAGCGGCCGAGCGACGAGGTTCCCGAGGCCCCTGCGACGGCCGCGCAGGGTGATGTCTCGCTGCGGCTCACACTCCTGGACGCGCTGCGGAAGCTGCCGGCGAAGGACCGGGCGGTGGTCGTGCTGCGGTACTGGGAGGACCGGTCCGTCGCGGAGACCGCGGACGTCCTCAACGTCAGCTCCGCAGCCGTACGCACCCGCAGCACCCGCGCACTCGCCCGGCTGAGGGCGCACCTGGGCGGCAGCATCGGTGAGTTCGCCGCGCACTGATCAGCCCGAACGACTATGACGAGAAATGGTGGTGATCCGGCATGTCCGGAACGCAGGAGGACCTGGACGGGTTCGAAGGCGGGCTCGGTGACGCGCTGCGTCGCACCGGGGAGGACTTCACCGTGGAGGGGCGCCCGCTGGTGGACGGCGGTGTCGTGCGTGGCCGGCGGAGGCTGCGGCGCAGAAGGGTCGCGACCGTGACCGGCAGCGTCGCGGCGCTCGCCGCCGTGGGGCTCGGGACGTCGTACACCACAGGGGCGTTCGGCGGAGGCTCGGGGCGCGGGGGCGCGGGCGTGGCCGCGCAGCCGGAGGCGCGGGAGACCGGCCCCTCGACGAATACGTCGCCCGGCAAGGGGCCGCAGTTCTCGGCGGAACAGGTCATCGAGAGGCTGGAGAGACTGCTGCCGGAGGGGAAGGTCAGCGGACAGGCAGGGAGCGGCACGGCCGGCCGGCCCGGGCCGTCGGCACGTCTTGTCTTCGACGACGGGGAAGGCAGAGCCGCGATCGGAGTGAGCGTCGGCGCCGTCGACCCGGACGGCACGATGGCGGAGCAGCAGCTCGCATGCCCCGACAAGACCTTCGTGTCGTTCGACTCCTGCCGGAACGAGACACTTGCCGACGGTTCGCGCCTGATGGTGATGCGCGGGTACGAATACCCTGACAAGCGCGTGGACACCAAGTGGTGGCACGCCTATCTCGTGACTTCCGACGGATACACCGTCGATGCCAGCGAGTGGAACGCGCCCGCGGAGAAGGACGCCGCCGTTTCACGGGCGGAGCCCCCGCTCACTGTCGGGCAGCTGAAGGGACTCGTCACCTCCGACGTGTGGCGGCCCGTGATGAACGCCCTGCCAAAGGCGGCCCCGGAGCCGGTACGCAATCCTCCGGCGCAGGGGCAGGACGGCCCGGCGATCATGAGGAAGCTCAAGTCGCTGCTGCCCGGGTCCGCGAAGGTGACCTCCGGACGCGCAGACGACGGATACGCGTACGTCGTCGTGAATGACGGCAAGGGCGCGAGTCTGGTGCAGATCAATGTGCAGCCGGGCATGTCGGACGTGGAGGGGCAGCTGTTCGGCGCCGGGGCGGAGGTGCTGCCGGACGGGACGAAGGTCGTCACGCATCAGGGACCGGGCGAGAAGGGCGGCGCGGGCGTGGTGATGTGGACCGCCGACACCATTCGTACGGACGGGCTCCGGGTCGTGGTGTCCGCGTTCAACTCCGGGGCCCAGCACACGAAGGCGACGCGCGCGACACCCGCACTGACCATGCGGCAGCTGAAGTCGATCGCCACGAGCGGCAAGTGGGCCGGAAAGTAGGCAGCGGACGACGCACCTGACCGCAGACCGCAGACCGCAGACCGCAGACCGCTGGCGGCTGACCGCTGACCGGTCGCCGATGCCGCGGTGCGGCTCGTGGGCCGTGCCGACGGGGGCAGGGGAGCCGCCCGCGTGGCCGGGACGATCGCGGATCGTCCCGGACCCAGCTCACCTGGTGCGGCGTGTCCCCCTCGGGCCGCGGCGGCGCTGCGCATGGCGGCCTTTCTGCTGCGACGACCGGCAGGAAGGCCGCCACGCGTAGGTCTGCGGGGGAGTGACCGATGTGCGACGCCGAGGTGCCGCGCGAGCCCGGGGCAGGCGCCGAGCGGCCGCGCCGCAGTGCCTCCGCCGGGATGTGACGGCGCCATGATGTGGGCCCGCGAGCCCGTGCGGAGCAGGCCCGCACCGAGGCGTCCGGTCCGCTGGGAGCGTGGGTCGGTGGACAACTCCGGACCGCCGCGCCTCGTGGCGGAGCGGGGCTGTCGGGCGCTGCCGTCGAAATGGCGCGACTGCCCATCGGTCGTGATGCGACAATCGGCCCGCGTCTTGATCCAATTCCGCGTCCCGGAGGTCCGCATGGACATCGCCTCGCTGCTGCCGATGACCACGCCCCGGTTGTCGCTGCGTCTGTTCACTCCCGACGACGCCGACGACCTGTACGCCTACCAGAGCCTGCCGAGCGTGGCGCGCTACCTGTACCGGCCGGCGCACACGCGGGAGCGCAGCGAGCAGGTTGCGGCCGAGCGTGCGGCGCACTCGGTCTGGTACACCGACGGGGACAAGCTGGCGCTTGCCGTATGCCGGCGCGATGAGCCCGGCGTCCTCGGCGAGGTGACGCTCACCCTGGCCAGTGCCCGCGCCGCCCAGGCCGAGATCGGCTGGACTCTCGACCCACGTCACCAGGGGCGCGGTTATGCGACCGAGGCGGCCGCGGCGCTGGCCGGGCTTGCCTTCGGCCGGCTGAGCGTGCACCGGCTCTACGCACGGCTGGACGTGGAGAACACCGGGTCCGTGCGAGTCTGCGAGCGCCTCGGGATGCGCCGGGAGGCGCACCTGGTTGAGAACGACCTCGACGGAGATCGCTGGGGCAGCGAGTACATCTACGCGGCGCTGGCCGCGGACATCGGCGGTCGGTCAGGCGGTTGAGCCCGGCACCGCCCCCTGCTCGTGATCTTCGGCATGGAAGCATCCTGGTAGGTCCGTCAGGGACGGCCGGGCCGCCCGCGCACGGATCGAGGCCGGGTCCGCAGAACGGGCTCGGCGCCGTGCCGAGGACAGGGAACGCCAACGCCGGGGGCGGACCAGTGCCGCCCACGGCCGCCGCAAGGCCATCGTCGAACCCGCATTCGGCCAGAGCGTGACCTGCCGGGATGGCCGTGAACCGCTGCTGCCCGGTGAGAACGGGGCCGCGGCGAACGACGACCCCCGGCGGCCCGCCGCGACCTCCGCAAGGTCTTCCGGCACGCCACGACCGCCGGGCCGGCCGCCGCCAGGGCCTGACGGCCCGGCCGGAGCCCCTGGACAACGGCCTGGGGGATCAATCGAACCGTGGTTGGCGCTGAGATTGATCTTGGTCGTTTAACACGGTTCCGGGATACGTTGACAGGTTTCTCTGGCAGTCCAGTGGGCTCGGATGACGGGTGGCTACCGTCCACCGGGTGCCGGTGGAATTTCTTACTGATGTGCAGGCGACGGCGTACGGACGGTTCGTGGAGGAGCCGACGCGGCCGGAGCTGGAGCGGTTCTTCTTCCTGGACGACGTGGACCGGGACCTGATCGCGTTGCGCCGTACGACGGCGCACGGCAGGTCCCGCGTGACTACGGCCGTCTCGACCCGGCCGACGCCGACCTGGCCAGCCCCTGGCTGGCCTGGGCGAAGTACCTCGCCTACCAGTTCGCGGAGGCCCGTGGCTGGGAACGCTGATGGCGATCTCTGAAAATGGCTCTGACCGGAGTTCCGTGAATGGCTGCTCGCGAGCTGACCAAAGAGGGCTGATCGGTAGGATCTGCGGGTGATGAAGGAGCCTGTGGTCCAGCTTTCGGAAGCGGAGTACCGCAACGTCTGGGACCGTTTCTACGCGGAGTTCGCCTTTCGGCCTGGCATGAACCCGGCCACATGGCCAGCGATCAAGGAGCCCATCGACTCCGTCACCTGGAGCTTGGCCTTGTTGGATGACGACCCTGAATATGAGCGGCTCGACCGGCTCGTCGAGGTGGTCGAGCAGGGCCTTACAGCCTGCGTACCTCCGCAAGGCACGCTGTTCGCACTGGACTGGCAACACGCCTCGTTCCGCTTCTCGCCTCATCTCGTTCACGGCTCCGAACAGGAGCAGTGGCCCCTAAGCCCGTACCCCGATGGCGACTACTACATCTACCTGTCAGAGGACTTCCTGACCGGCAGCTTCGGTCACCCCTGGGAAGGGTCACTGTGCCTGTTCGGGCAGGGTCTCCTTGATGTCGCATCAGCGAAGATCGATGACATCCTGGGCTCTCCGATGCGCAGGTCTGGCCAGCATTCTCATCACGCATAGCGCGTCGTTGGGCTCAGGAACGCGTGAGAATCCGGGTCCGAAGAAGCGTGAACGAAGCTCGGCCGTACATGGCCCGTTTGATCGTCTTGACCCTGTTAACGCGGCCTTCGACGACGCCTGAGCTCCAGCTCAGGGTGAGCCCCGCAGTGACGGCGTCGAGGTCTTGGCGGAGAAAGCCTGCGAAGCCGCTGATTGGCTTCGGTGCGTCTCGCTCGGCCTGGCGGATCCACTCGGTGAGCAGGAAGCCGCGTCGGTGGCGGAGGAGTTCGGCGAAGGCTCGGGCAAGGTCGCAGGCACGGGCGATGTCGGGGCAAGCGATGCGTACTTCGAGCAGGCGTCGGTCGAGTTCGGGTGGGAGTGTGTCCTGCGGTCGCATGATCCAGCCGGTGATCTTGCGGGGACTGGGGATGTCGGCGCTGACGGGTTCGGCGTTGCCGACGCGGAGGGCGGCGAGGTGTTTGCGGACGACCTGGCGACTGCCTCGGTAGCCGCGCTCCCGGATCTCCAGGAAGAGGCGGCTGCCGCTGACCTGGCCGAGACTCTCGGTGAATCGGGCGTTGAGGTACGGCTTGAACGGTTCCAGCACTCCGGCCGGGCGTCGTTCGTTGGCGGAGGCGAGCAACTGGTCGAGGTCGGTGTCGCGGAACCGTCGGACGGTCTTGCGGTCGAGGTGGAGACGACGGGCGATAGCGCTGATGGTCCAGCTGGCCGCGACGAGTTTCTGGACGTCGGCGTGGCGGTACCGGGTCCGTTCGATGATCTGCGTCCGGGGTAGTTCGTGGACTGGGAGCTGCATCAACGGTGGTGCCTCCGGGATGCGGCCGGTCTCCTCGTCGGCGCGTTTGCGCAGGCAGGCGCGGTGCTGGTGGCAGGTCTTCTCCACTGCGGCGGCAAGGTTTTGGAGCAGGTGCCAGCGGTCTGCGACTTCCATGGCATCGGGGGCCGCTTCCTTGATTGCTCGCGTGTAGGCCGAGGCCCGGTCTCGGCAGATGATCTCGGCGCCGGGATGGTGGCGCAGCCAGGTGGCCAAGGCCTCGGAGGTGCGGTCGGGCAGGACGTCCACGACCTGGCCGGCCTCCACGTCGACCAGGATGGTCCCGTACGTGCGGCCCTTGCGGAAGGCGAACTCGTCGACGCCGAGGACCCGCGGGGACCGTTCCGGCACCATCGGGGGCTCCAGAAGCCCCAGCAACCGCGTCCGTCCTGCGACGAGATGCAGGCGACGACACAGCCGTTCGCCGGCCCGGCCGCCGAGCTCGACCGCGACCCGGCGGAGCCATGTCTTCAACCCGAGGCTGGAGCGACGGTACCGCTCGCTCAGGCCACTGACCTGTTCGACGAAGGTCCGCCGCCGGCACGCGGCCCGGTCGCAGAAGAATCGCCGGACGCGCAGTCGGACCAGCAGCTTTCTCCCGGTCAAAGGCCGCTCGGCCAGGCACCTCTCATAGCAGGAATGCACCCGCCGAGCCCTGGCGTTGCATCCCGGGCATCTGGGCGGCGGACCGCACGCCGCCGCCACGACGACCAGGACGTCCGCCGTGAACTCCACACCCTCCAAACGCACGTCGACATCCGGGAACAGCACATCATCCAGCGAGCAAACCCCCACCAGCAACGCATGCCCTGCCGGAACGTTCCCGCACACGCCGTATGACCTGGGGATTCACGGAACTCCGGTCAGAGCCCTGAAAATCCCCACCCTTGCTCGTCGTTCCTCAGGAGAAGGCGCTGAGAGTACTCGTCCCAGCGATGGCCGTGTGCGTCAGGGCCGAAGGTGCTTGAGAGTGAACTGGGGCAGGGCGTAGAGGCCGGCCTGGGGGGCGGTCGGGTCGACTGGGAGATCCGTCCCGGGGATGTCCGCAGCGTGGAGTTCGGCGTTGTCGACAGGGGTGTAGGCCAGTTCCGTCGGGTCGGGGAGTTCCCAGAAGCGGCGGGTGTTGTCGGAGACGGCGTAACCGGTGGCGAAGCGGGTGGAGGGCGGTGCGGCCAGCGCGGCCAGGATGTAACCGACGGCGTCTCGCGGGCTCAGCCAGGTCGCCAAGTGCCGCGGCTCGGCAGGCACGTGCTCAAAGCTGCCGATACGCAGGCAGATAACGGAGAGACCGAATTTGTCGGCGTACAGCCGCCCGAGGGCCTCGACAGCCGCTTTGCTCACCCCGTAGAGGCCGTCAGGGCGTACTGGCTCCTGTGGACTGCTGAGATGTCCGGCGGGGTAAAAGCCGGTCACACGGTTGCTGCTGGCCAGCACCACTCGCTCGATTCCCTTGCGTCGCGCCGCCTCCAGGACGTGGTGCGTGCCAAGTACGTTGGCTTCGAGCAGGTCCGAAAGGGGCGCCTCGTCGGGGACGCCGCCGAGGTGGAGCACGCGGTCGGCTCCCGTAAGGGCGAACTCCACGGCGGCGGCGTCCCGAAGATCCACGGTGTGCGTGTCCTCGTTCTCGGTCTCCCGGCGGATTGGCACGCGGTCGAGCAGGATCAACCGTGTCGCCTCGTGCCGCAGTGCCTCCCGCACCACGGAACCGATGGTGCCCGCCGCCCCCGTTATCGCGACCGTTCCCAGACTCACTGCGCCTCCCCTGGTTTCGACAATTCACGCATCTTCGCGCTCGTTGATCCACTCATCAAGGTGGTGGGGAACCGAGAGAGCGGGTCTGGCCGACCTCAAGCGCCGGGTGGGGAAGTTCAGCGAGCGTCATCAACGCGGCATCCGCTTCGCCGTCAACCGCGGCCTGGCCCTCGTCCTCACCGGCTACGTCGAGGGCGACGTCATCCGGCACACGGAGATCTTCGCCTCGCTGCGGGCCCTGGACCTGCGGTTCGGCCACGTCGTCACGGTCCTGGAAGAGACAGGGATCTTCGAGGACGACAGCGAACCCTCCTTCGAGGGCCGGCTCGCCGAGAGGCTGGAGGGTCTCGCACCCGGCATCCGCTCGGAGACCGAGCGCTGGACCCGCGTCCTGCGTGACGGTGGCCCCCGCAGTTTCCCGCGACGGGAGGGCACGGTCTGGCTCTCCCTCAACCGTGTCCGGCCGGCCCTGCTGGAATGGTCGAACCGCTACGACCACCTGCGGGAAGTGAATCGCGACGACGTCCTGACCTACGTCAAGACACTGCATGGCCGCCAGCGGCACGACCAACTCGTCGCCCTGCGTTCGCTGTTCACCCGGGCCAAAAGGAACGGGCTGATTTTCCGCAGCCCGACCAGCCGGATCAAGGTCGGACAGTACGAGTACGCCGTACTGCAACCGCTCGTCCCCGCCCAGGTCGACCGCTCCGTCGCGGCGGCCACTACCCCGGCGACGCGGCTCATCCTCGCCCTCGCGGCGGTCCATGCCGCCCGGGTCGCCCAGATCGCCACACTCATGCTCGACGACATCGACCTCGGCAACCGACGGCTGGCCATCGCCGGACGCGTTCGCCCGCTCGACGACCTCACCCTGAAACTGCTGCTGGACCGGCTGGAGCACCGGCGAAACCGGTGGCCCGACACCGCGAACCTCCACCTGCTGATCAACAACCGGACCGCCAACACCACCAGCCGGGCCAGCAACCACTGGATCAGCGCTCCCATGCGCGGCCAGGACGCGACCCCGGAGAAACGCCGCGTTAACCGCCGGCTCGAAGAAGCCATGGTCAAAGGCCCCGACCCACTCCACCTCGCCCAAGTCTTGGGGCTCGACGAGAAGACCGCGATGCGCTACGCGGACTCCGCGCGGGCTCCGCTGGAACAGGCCGCCGAAACCGGTCCCGTGTCTTGACGCAGACCCACAGGTCATTCCCCAGAACCAGGGCAGTGGACCTGAAGGTCGTCGCAACCCTCACTCCGACAACGCTGTGGTGATCCGCTTCTCGAACCAGCGGTGGGCATACGGCTCGTCGTTGAAGGCGGTGACCTCCTCGAAGCCGTAGGAGTGGTACAGGCCGATCGCGGCGCTGAGAGCCTTGTTGGTGTCCAGGCGCAGTACGTTAAAGCCGTGCCGAGCGGCCCGAGCCTCCAGCTCGGCCAAAAGCCGCCGGCCGAGGCCGAGGCCCCGGGTGTGGGGCGCGACCCACATGCGCTTGACCTCGGCCGGGGCGCCGGGCGGTAGCTTCAGACCCGCGCAGCCGATGGGCTCACCGTGCAGCCGGGCAACCAGGAACAGCCCGTGCGGCGGCCGAAGTTCGCCCGCGTCGGGCAGCAGGCTCCGCGCAGGGTCGAAACCGGCCTCGAAGCGCTCCTGCAATTCGGTGAAGTAGGACCGCAAACAGTACTGGGCATCGGGGTGGTCCGGGTCGACACCGTCCAGCGCGACCGTCGCGGCGGTCAGCAAGCGGTCGACCTCGGCCATGGCGGCCACCAGCCGGACGCGCTGGGCGGTGTTGAGCGGTTCCAGAAGGGAGCCGGCCAACTCGTCGCTGCGGCGATCCAGCGCGGCGCGCTCCGCGCGGCCCGCGTCGGTGAGCCGAACGGTACGCACCCGTCTGTCCCGGGGCTGCGGCTCCACCGTCACCAGGCCGTCGGTCTCCAGAGAGCGCAAGAGCCGGCTGACGTACCCGGAGTCGAGCCCGAGGCGCTCGCGCAGCCGCCGTACCTCCTGGCCCTGCTCGCCGATCTCCCACAGCAGCCGCGCCTCGCCGACGGGCCGGTCGCGGCCCAGGTAGTGATCGTGAAGCACGCCCACGCGTTCGGTGACGGTGCGGTTGAACCGCCGCACCTGATCAATCTTCGTCTCGTCCACTCTCTGACTCTAGTCAGAGAAACGGCTGTGCGGCCAGAAGGAGCCCGCGACGGTACGCACCATCCGGCCACGGCCGCAGCCCAGGGAGCCCGTGTCACGAGCCTCCGGCGGGACCGCTGGGCTGCGGCCGCAGTCGTTAGCAACTCGGGTTGACTATCATCGTTAGTCAACTGCAGTTGCTTGCATGTCCGTCGGCGAGAATTCCCTTCCCCCTGAGCCCGCTGATGCCCTGGCGGCTGTCGTGGCGTTGCGGCGCCTTGCCGATCAACTGGAGGACGCCGCTGTCGAGCAGGCCATGCGGGCGGGCTGGAGCTGGCCGCAGGTCTCCGAGGCGCTCGGTGTCACCCGCCAAGCCGTCCACAAGAAGCACGCCAAGCGGCTCATCGCTGCCGGAGTCAAGCTGAGGAGGCGCGGCGATGAGCGCGTTTGACAAGTACCTGCATGGGGTCATCGTGCGGGCGATGGACGAAGCTCGCGATGATGGGTCGGCGACGATCGACGCGCACCATCTTCTGTTGTCACTCGCCGCCGATCAGGGGTCTACCGCTCAGCAGGTCCTGGCCTCGGCCGGGCTCGATCGCGCTGCTGTCCGCGAGGCACTGGATCGAGAATTCGAGCACAGCCTGAGCATGGTTGGAGTGTCTCCGGCCTCCTATGACCTTCCCGGGCCGAGCCACGTTTCCCAGCAGCCCAAGATGGGCGCGTCCGCCAGACTCGCGCTGGAGCGGAGCTTCGCCGCCGCTCGCAAGAAGGACCTGCGGTCAGCGCATCTGCTGCTCGGGATCCTGCAGGCTCAAATCGGCACCGTGCCGCGTGCTCTCGCCTTGGCCGGAATCGATCAGGCCAAGCTGGCGGACCGGGTTCGGCAGACACTCATCAGCCAGGAGCAGTGACCACCGGGATCAGCTGACGCGGCCAGTTCACCCCGCGGTCGTGCCTCTTGCCGTGATGTGCAGCGGGTCCGGTAGGCGTGCGCGAAGCGTCGCACGCTGCGCTGGGCACCAAGTCCCTGCTGAGAGCCGGCGGGCCAGTAATCACGCCGTGGAGAGGGGCCGGGCGGTCACCCACGGGTCACACACGACAAGGAGGGCCACATGCACCAGCACACCGCTCATACGGACAGCGGCCGACCGGGCGCCGAACCGGCCAAAGCAGGGGGCGCGGTATCCGAGTCCGCGCCAACCTCAGGGGCCGAGGGCTATGAGGCGGTCCAGCGCTTACTTCAGCAGGCTGTGACTCAAGGCGGCCTTCCCGGCATTCTCGCTGAGGTTTGCGACGGCGGCCGGCAGTGGTTCGGGACCGCAGGAGTGGCCGACACCCGAACCGGCCGCAAGCGTTCACCGCAGGACCGGTTCCGCATCGGCAGCATCAGCAAGACGTTCGTGGCCACCGTCGTGCTGCAGCTGGCGGCGGAAGGCAGGCTGAGCCTGGACGACACCGCGGAACTGTGGCTGCCCGGGGTGGTGAATGGCCATCACCACGACGGTGCCAGGGTGAACGTCAGGATGCTGCTCAACCACACCAGCGGGATCTTCAACTACACCGATGACCAGGAAGCGCTGAACCGTTACGAGACACACCCGCCCGAGTCACTGGTGCAGATCGCCATGTCCCATCCGCATACCTTCGCACCGGGTTCGGGCTGGGCGTATTCCAACACCAACTACGTCCTCGCAGGCTTGATCATCGAGCGGGCCACCGGCCGCGCGCTTGCCGAGGAGATCGCAGGGCGGATCTCCCGCCCATTCGGCCTGACTGGTACGTACCTGCCGCACGGCAGCGATCCGACGATCCACGGTCCACACTCCCGGCACTACACGAAGCTGTTCCAGACCGACCCCGGCGCGCCGGTTCACGACGCGACCGAGCTCGATTCATCCATGTTCTGGGCAGCCGGCGGCATGATCTCCACCGCCGGGGACCTCAACCGGTTCTTCCGCGCCCTGCTGGGGGGCCGGATACTGCCACCGGACCAGCAACGCGACATGTTCACCACCGTGCCCACCCGCGACTGGATTCCCAACGCCGCCTACGGCCTCGGCGTTTCCTCGGTGAGACTGCCCTGCGGGGAAACGGTCTGGGGCATGGGGGGTGCGCTCTTCGGATCGTGGTCCTACGCCTACGGCGCTCGCGATGGCGAACGGATGGTCACCACCAACGTCAACGACGACTGGAGCAATGGCGATTGGGACGACCCCATCGGTATCTTCACCGATCTGCTTCAGGCGAAGTTCTGCCGCCGGAGCGACTCCTGAACACCGGTCACGGGTCGGGCTTGGCCGGCTCCTGATACTCACTCCTGCCCGTCGTTGTTGTCCTCGTCCAGCTCCGGCGCACCCGGGTCGCGCAGCGGGCGCAGGCCGCCGTCGACCGAGGTGGAGGAGCGGAAGCTGTAGCGGCCGAGCACGTTGAGGTTCGCGTGCTTACCACGGTTCGATTGATCCCCCAGGCTGGACAACGGCCCGCCGGGCCCACCGCTGCGGCGCCGGGCCCGAACGAACGGCCGCGACCGGCCGTCGGTCGGTCCGCGGCCGCTCGTCGGCCGGGTTGCCGCCGACCCGCGCTCCTAGCGTCGCGCGTGCGACTTCTGGAAGCGCTCGGACTTGGCGCGGTTGCCGCAGACCTCCATCGAGCACCACCGTCGTGAGCCGTTCTTGCTGATGTCGTAGAACCACAGGACGCACTCGGGGTGCGCGCAGTGGCGGACACGGTCGGGCCGTTCGGTGAGCAGGCGGACCAGGTCGGCGGCGGCGGTCCAGGCGGGCAGCCAGGCCGGGTCGTCCACGAAGGTGGCGACCAGCGGCGCTCCGTCCCGAAGCCCGGGCCGGTGGAAGCCGTGGGCCAGGACGCCGTTGAGCGGGTCGTCGTCGCCGTCCTCCAGCGCGGCGCGCAGTGCGGACCGGGCCTGCACCAGTGCCTCGCGAACCGCGGCGGTGTCGGTGGCGGTGTCGGACATGTCGTGGTCGGCGAGCCAGTTCTCCAGGCCGTCCGGCTCGTCGAACTGGTCGAGACGGCGGCCGTGGTCCGCCCAGACGGAGTTGACCAGATCCAGGGCCAGGGGCTCGCTGGTGAGTGGGCGTGTCATGCGCACAGTGTAGCCAACCTTCAAAGTCCACTTGACTGGTTAGGTGTAGGCGTCTTATTGTGATCCTGCAATCAACCGGCTAAACGCTTTTAGATGGTTGGAGATGACCATGACCGCAGTGCGCCACCACACCGTCCGGATCGACGGGCTCGACGTCTTCTACCGGGAGGCCGGTGACCCGACCGCGCCCACGCTCGTCCTGCTGCACGGCTTCCCGACGTCCTCGGCGATCTACCGTGACCTGCTGTCCGACCTGTCCGACGAGTTCCACCTGATCGCGCCGGACTACCCCGGCTTCGGCCTCAGCGCCGCGCCGCCCGCCGACGAGTGGGACTACACCTTCGACCACCTGGCGGACACGGTGGACGCGCTGCTGGAGAAGCTGAACGTCACCCGGTACGCACTCCACGTCCACGACTACGGCGCGCCCGTCGGATTCCGCCTGGCGCTGCGCCACCCCGAGCGGATCACCGGCATCGTCACGCAGAACGGCAACGCCTACGAGGACGGCCTGACACCGTTCTGGAAGCCGATCCGCGCCTACTGGGCCGAACCGTCCGCCGAGAACCGCGACGCGCTGCGCGGCCTGTTCGCCGCCGAGGCCACACGCTGGCAGTACACCCACGGAGTCCCGGACACGACATCGGTGGACCCGTCGCAGGCGCTGCACGACCAGGTGCTGCTGGACCGGCCCGGCAATCACGAGATCCAGCTCGATCTGTTCCTGGACTACGGCACCAACCCGCCGCGCTACGCCGAATGGCAGCGGTACCTGCGCACGCACCGGCCACCGCTGCTGGCGGTCTGGGGCCGCGGCGACGAGATCTTCGGCCCGGACGGTGCCCGCGCGTTCGCCCGGGACCTGCCCGACGCCCGGATCCACCTGCTCGACGCGGGTCACTTCCCGTTCGCCACCCGGCAGGCGCGGAGCGCGGCGCTGATCCGTGACTTCCTGCGCGGCCTGCCCGACTGAGGGCGCCCGGTCCGGCGGCCGTCCGAAGGGCCCGGGGTTCGCCCCGTACGGGGGTGGGGGCGTCCTGGGGCGAGTGGTTGCGGGGGCCGTGCGACTTCGGACGTACGGCCCCCGCAGCAGTCGAATCGCCCGACGGCATCCCGGGCCGATGGATCGCCCGCGCCCGCGCCCACGTCCCCGTCCCGGCCCTGCCGCTTTTGTCGAAACCGGTGAGCGGCGCGGCCACGCGGTGGAGTGGACGAGCGCGGATGGAGTACGGGGACCGGCTCGGCCCGGCCGTGGCGGACCCGGCTCGGCCGGGCCCGCCACGGGGGTCAGGGCCTGACGAGACCGATGTCGGCGCTTTGGAAGTCGCTGACGCTCACCGGGTAGTCGTGGTCATCCGCTCCGGCCAGCGCCCGGAGCACGGCGGCACCGGGCTGGAAGGAGGCGGTGGGGTCGATGTTACTGGGAAAGGACGTGGTCCACGGAACCGGGACGCCCGGTTCACAGGCCACGATCAGGTCCTCGTGGGAGCCGCTCGCCGTCCCCTGCCTCTGCGTCTGGTAGGCGCTGACGTTGAGACTGATGCGGGCCTGCTTGTTGCAGGTCGCCGTGCCGCCGACGGTGATCTCACCGGTGCGCTTGTCCACCGTGCCCGAGGTGTTCAGGCTCACGCCGATGGAGAGTTCCGCGGGCGGCTCGGGCATCCGGGCGTGAAGCTCGCCTCGCACGGGGAGCGTGGATCCGCTGCAGTAGCGCTCGAAGGTGGCGTCGACCTCACGGATGTAGCCGTGGGGTCCGTAGACGATGTCGGAGATGGTGAAGGAGCCGGTGCCGCTCTCGCAGTACCTGTCCGTCACGCTGAACTGCAGCTTGGGGTCCTCGGGCCGGGCCTCGGGCCAGCTGAGGGCATTGGCGTAGGTGGTGCCGGGAGTCAGCTTCTGGCCGTAAGGGGCCTCCATGGAGAGCGACCAGCGTTCGCCCTCGGGTGTGACGACCGTGGCACCCACCGCGGACTCGGAGGTGGGTCCCGAGATGTCGAACATATCCGTCGTCCCGGGGGTGAAAGTGTGGGACTGCCCGCCGGAAATGTACTCACCCGGCTCACCGCTGAAGCTGAGCGACCCCGTATCCGCCTCGTGGGCCTGCGCCGTTCCCTTCAGCGGGGCCACCGTCACCGCCAGGGCCAGCGCCGCGGTGAGGACGACCGCCGTACGGGCCACGCTACGACCCAGCACGCTGCTTCTTGTCAAGGTTCTCCCTCATAGAAGTGGGGCCCGGCCCTGAGCGGACCGGACTGTGCTCGTGGCTGCCGATTGTCAGATCTTGATCAGGACGACCTGAGAGGGGGTGGCAATCGATCTCCTCAACAGCGTGCCCGGAACCTAACACCGGCCACTGACAACGCTCGTTCTCAGCCGTGCGCACGAGCGAGCCGCACCACGTCACCGAATCGAACACCCTTCTGGTGAAAGGGGTGTGACGGCCCGCCGCTTCAGGTTTACTCGCGTCATGAACGATCGGACACCCCAGACCCGCAGCACCGGCCTCCTGGCCGGCAGGACCGTGATGATCACCGGAGCGTCGAGCGGCATAGGCGAGGCCGCGGCGCGGCTCTTCGCCTCCGAAGGAGCGGCCGTCGTCCTCATGGCGCGCCGCGAGGACCGGCTCAAGGGCCTCGCCCACGAGATCGGTTCATCCGGCGGACAGGCGGCATGCAGCGTCGGCGACGTGACGCGTGCGGACGACGTCGAGCGCGCCGTCGCGACGGCCGTCGAGCGCTTCGGCGGCCTCGACGGCGCCTTCAACAACGCCGGTTACGCCGGCTCCACCTTCGGCCGGTCGCACGAACTGCCGGAAGAGGATTTCGACCGCATCATGGATGTCAACGTCCGCGGGACGTGGAACTGCCTGCGTCGCCAGATCCCCGTCATGCTGGAAGCCGGTCGGGGAGCGATCGTCAACACCGCCAGTTCGGCGGGCCTCATCGCCACCGGCGCGCCGTCCCCCTACGTCGCGGCGAAGCACGCCGTCCTGGGTCTGACGAAGGCCACGGCCGCCGAGTACGGGGCGAACGGCATACGCGTCAACTCCCTGATCGTGGGTACCACCCGGACAGAAATGATCAACGCGGCGGTGACGGCCGAACCGGCTCTTGAAGAAGTATTCGTCGCGCGCCAGATCCAGCGGCGGATGGCCGAGCCGCAAGAGGTGGCGGAAGCGGCCCTGTGGCTGCTGAGCGACCGTTCCTCGTTCGCCACCGGCAGCCATGTGGCGGTGGACGGCGGCATTCTGGCCATCTGAGGGGCAACGGGCCCGCAACGGCCGGTGTCCTCGGGCATCCACGTGTGGGCCGTGCCGACG
>NZ_JBHJQP010000137.1:0-22117 GCF_042262625.1 Streptomyces sp. NPDC056347
GGTCCGCACGGACCGGCCCCTTCACCATGCCTGCCCGGGCTACGAGCAGGTCCTGCCGTCCTCCGGGACCTTCCCGTCGAGGAAGTACGCGTCCACGGTCGAGGTCACGCAGGAGTTCTGGCCGTAGGCACCGTGCCCCTCGCCCTTGTTGGTGAGCAGCACGCCCACGCCCCTGCCCAGCGCGTCCGCCATCCGCCGGGCGCCCTCGTACGGGGTCGCGGGGTCGCCGGTGTTGCCGACGACCAGCACCGGACCGGCGCCCGGGGCGCTCGTCTCCGGGTGCTCGCGCTCCCCGGCCACCGGCCACTGCGCGCACCACCCGGCGGTGTCCCACGCCAGGAACGGGCCGAACACCGGGGACAGCTTCCGGAACTCCGGCAGCAGTGCCCGCGCCTGGTCCGCGGTGGGCCGGAGCTTGCTGTCGGCGCAGGAGACCGCGCGCTGGGAGTGGCTCTCGGTGCTGTAGTGCCCCCGCGCGTCCCGGCCGTTGTACGAGTCGGCCAGGCGCAGCAGGGTGTCGCCGGTGCCGCGCTTCCCGGCCTCGTCGAGCGCCTGGGTCAGGACCGGCCAGCTGGACTTGGAGTAGAGCGGTGTGACGATACCGGTGATGGCCAGCGACTCGTTGAGCTCGCGGCCCGACGTGGTCGGCAGCGGGGCGCGGTCGATCCGCTCCAGCAGCCGTACGATGCGCCGGGTGCCCTCCTCCGGGTCCTGGCCGCTGTCCTTGAGGTAGTTGTCCAGGGCCCGCTGGAAGCCGGTCGCCTGGTTGCGGGCGTGCCCGACGGCGTCGGCGGTCGGGTCGACGACGGCGTCCAGGACGGTCCGCCCGACGTGCGAGGGGAAGAGGTGCGCGTAGGTGCCGCCGAGCTCGGTGCCGTACGAGATGCCGAAGTAGCTGAGCTTCCGGTCGCCGAGCACCTCGCGGACGAGGTCCATGTCCCGGGCGGCGTTCGACGTGCCGACGTACGGCAGGACCTTGCCGGAGCGGCGTGCGCAGCCGGCGCCGAAGTCGGCGCCGTACCGCATGAAGGCCGCCTCCTCCGCCGTGGTGTCGGGGGTCAGGTCGATGTTCTGGTTGTCGGCCTCCTGCTCCTTGTCGGTGCGGCAGCGCACCCCCTCGCTGCCCGCGACCCCGCGCGGGTCGAAGCCCACCAGGTCGTAGCGGGAGTTGAGGTTCGCGTACGAGGCGGCGGCGCGCGGCAGTATCGAGACGCCGGAGCCGCCGGGGCCGCCGAAGTCGAAGAGCATCGAGCCCAGGCGCCTGCCCCGGTCCGTGGCCTGCTTGCGGATCAGCGCGATCCCGATCGTCGCGCCGTCGGGCTTCGCGTAGTCCAGCGGCACCCGGACCGTCGCGCAGCGCCACTCGGAGCCGGGCGCGCTCTCACCGGGACGGGCCTCGCATCCCTTCCAGTCCGGCCGCTGGGAGGTGAGGGAGGCGGGGGGCCGGGGCGAACCCGGCTCCCCGGTGGGCGCGGCGGGCGAGGAGCCGGCCGGGGAGGCGCCCGCCCGGTCCGTTCCCTCGTCCGCCCCGCCGCCGCAGCCCGCGAGCAGCCCGGTCAGCAGAAGCGCGGCGGAGGCCAGCGCCCCGGCGCGTGCGTGTACGGCCACGTGTGCGTCCTCCCGATGTGCCTGCTCGGCGTTGGAGAGCAAGAGAGGCCGACCATGCTAGTGCCGGGAGCGGCACCAGGTCGTCGCGGACGGTTATTTGCAGACCGTGCCGGCCGACGGGACCTTGCCGTCGAGCAGGTAACCGCCCACGGCCTTCTGTACGCAGGCGTTGCCGCTGTTGTACGCGCCGTGCCCCTGGCCCTCGTACGTCATCGTCACGCCGACGCCCTTGCCGAGCGCGCCGGCCATCGCCTTGGCGCCCGCGTACGGGGTCGCCGGGTCGCCGGTGTTGCCGACGACCAGGATCGGGGCGGAGCCCGGGGCGCTGACGTCCGGGGTCTTCCAGGCGCCGGCCACCGGCCAGCCGGTGCAGGTCAGCAGGGACCAGCCCAGGTAGTTGCCGAAGACGTTCGAGGCGGAGCGGAACTCGGGGAGCTTGGCCTTGGTCTGGTCCGAGGTGAACCGCTGCTTGGAGTCGGCGCAGTTGATCGCGGTGTTCGCGGCCATCGAGTTGTCGTAACGGCCGTTCTCGGAGCGGCCGTTCAGGGAGTCGGCGAGGGCCAGGAGCAGTCCGCCGCTGCCGCCGTCGGCCTCGTCGATGCCCTGTTCCAGCAGTGGCCAGGTCTGCTTGGAGTAGAGGGCGGCGGCGATTCCGGTGGTGGCCAGGGTCTCCGTGAGATGGCGTCGGCCGAGTCCTTCGACCGGCTTCTTCTCCAGCCGGTCGAGCAGGCCGGAGATGTGCTGTTCGACCTCCTTGGAGGTGGCGCCGGGCAGCTTGCAGGCGTCGCCGCGGTCGACGCAGTCCTGGGTGAAGTTGTCGAGCGCGAGCTGGAAGCCCTTGGCCTGGCCGAGCGAGGCCTGCTCGATGTCCTGCGTGGGGTCGACCACCGCGTCGAGCACCGCCCGGCCGACGTTCTTCGGGAACAAGTGGGCGTAGACGCCGCCGAGTTCGGTGCCGTACGAGATGCCGAAGTAGTACAGCTTCTTGTCACCGAGCACCTGGCGCATCAGGTCCATGTCCCGGGCGGCGTCGGTGGTGCCGACGTGGGGGAGCTGCTTGCCGGAGTGCTGCTTGCAGGCCAACGCGTACGTCTTGGTGCTTTTGAGGAGGGTGTTCACCTCCTCGCTGGTGTCCGGGGTGCCGTCGATCTCGTAGCGGGCGTCGAGCTGCTGGTCGTTCTCGCACTTCACGCCCTCGCTGCGGCCGACGCCGCGCGGGTCGAAGCTGACCAGGTCGTAGCGGGCGCGGAGCTTCTCGTAGTCGGTGCCGAAGGCGGGCAGGGTGGCGACGCCGGAGGCGCCGGGGCCGCCGAAGTTGAAGAGGAGGGAGCCGATCCGCCGGTTCTTGTCCTTGGCGGCGGCCCGGATCAGCGCCAGCCGGATCGTGTCGCCGTCGGGCTTCGCGTAGTCGAGCGGCGCGTTCATGAACGTGCACTCCCAGGAGGTGCCGCCGGGCAGCGGGGACGGGGCCTTTCCGCCGCCCTGCGCCGCGGACGGGGCGGGGCAGGGCTTCCACGTCAGCTTCTGGGAGCCGAGGCCGCCGGTGTCGTCGGCCTCGGCGGCGTTCGCGGCGACCGGCGAGTTCCGGGCCCCGGCCGGGCCGCTCCCGTCGGAGCTCTTCGAGCAGGCGGTGAGGGGCAGGAACAGGGTGGCGGCGGCGGCCAGGGCGGCGGTGCGCAGGGCGGGGGAGGTCCTCATGCGCCCATGGTGCGGCGGAAGCCGGGGCCCTGCACGGGGCGGCCGTCCAAGCGGGTGGCGGGCGGCCGGGGCGTCGCCCGACCGGGCCCGGGGCCGCCCCGGGCCCGGGGGTGAGGGGGCGTCAGAGCTCGCCCCTGCGGGTCAGGTAGTTGAAGCAGAGCCAGCCGGGCAGCACCGGCAGCCACAGCGTCAGCAGGCGGTACAGCAGCACGGCGGGGGCCGCGACCTCCTTCGGCAGCCCGACCGCGATCAGACCCAGCATCAGCGCGCCCTCCACCGCGCCCATTCCGCCCGGGGTCGGCGCCGCCGAGCCGAGCGCGTTGCCCGCGAGGAAGACCACCGCGATGCTCGCGTAGCTCAGGTGCGGTACGTCCGGACCGCTGAACGCCCGCACCGAGGCGTCCAGGCACATCACGAACAGGCCGGTCAGCAGCAGCATTCCGCCGATGCCGGTCAGCAGCTTCTGCGGCCGCTGCACCACGTCGAGCATGCGCGGCACCACCCCGGCGAACAGCGACCGCACCCGGGTCACCACGAACTTCCGCAGGAACGGGACGGCCGTCACCACGAGCACCAGCACGGCGACCGTCAGCAGCCCGGCGATGACCGTCCTGGACGGGGTGAGCGAGGACGGGGTCTTCTCGGTGCCGGTCAGATAGCCGAAGGCGGCCAGCAGCAGGATGTGGCAGCCGAGACCGAACAGCTGCGAGGCACCGACGCTCGCCACGGCGAGCCCGGGGCGCACCCCGGCGCGTTGCAGGAAGCGGGTGTTCAGCGCGACCCCGCCGACCGCGGCCGGGGTGACGATCTTCACGAAGGACCCGGCGACCTGCGCCAGCACCGTCTTCCCGAACGACATCCGTTCCGGTACGAAGCCCAGCAGGCTCATCGCCGCCGCCACGTAGCTCAGCGCGGAGAAGCCGACCGCCGCCGCCACCCAGCCCCACTCCGCCTGCTCGGCCACCGCACCGAAGTCGGGCTTGGTGATCTGCGAGATGAGGAAGTACGCGGCGATCGCCCCGGCGATGCAGCTGACCAGGGTGCGCGGCTTGATCCGCTCGAGGCGCACCGGTTCGACCGGGGCCTGCGGGCGGATCAGCAGCACCTGGCGCCGCATCTGGGTGAGCAGGTCCTCCTCGCGGGCCTCTTCGAGGGCGTCGTCCAGGGCGCGCTTGTCGGCCTGCTTCTGATTGCGCAGCTCCCTGCGGCCGGCCCGGCGGTCGGCGTTCTCCGCCGCACCGTCCGGGGTCTCGGCGGACCGGGTCGCGTGCTCCTGCGCACGGGCCCGCTTCGCCGCGTCCGAGGCCGCCAGCACCGCCTCGCGCTCCCGCTGCGAACGCTCCCGGGCCAGCCGCCGCAGGGCCGCCCGGGTGGAGCGGCTCAGCGCGATCGGCTGGAGCAGCGGCAGGCAGTCCGCGACGGTGTCGGGGCCGAGCACCTCCAGCGCTCCGGCGACGGCCCGTTCCGCACCCACCCGCAGACCGGTCGTGGTGAGCAGCTGGGCGACGTCCATCCGCAGGAGCAGATCACCGGCCGCGATCTCGCCGCCGCGCAGATCGGTGACGAAGACCGTGCCGGAACGATCCACCAGGATGGCGTCACCCGTGAGCCCGCGGTGCGCGATCCGGCGCGACTGGAGCGCCTTCACCTGCCGCCAGGCCCCGTGCAGCAGCTCGTCGGTGATCTCCGTGTCCTCCAGGGCGTCCAGGGAACGGCCGCCGATGTGCTCGTACACCAGCATCACGGCGTCCGGCCCGAGCTCGGAGGTGGCGATCAGCTTGGGCGCGTTGGCCCCGGCGGCGATCGCCGCGTAGGCGAGCAGCGCCTCCTGCTCCAGTGCCTGGCGCAGCGACTGGATGGAGCGGCGCTCGGTGATGCCGCGGAGGGTCAGGCGGCGCCACACCCGGTAGAAGAAGCCCTGGGCCTGCTGTTCGCGGTCGACCACCGTCACGTCCAGCGGCGGCCCGTCCTCCAGGGAGACCAGATAGCGGCGCCCCCGGTCGCTCTGGTCGCCCGCGTCGGGCGCCTCGTCGGCGCGCATCGCGCTGACCGGGCGGAAGCCGACATGGCGCAGACCGGCCATCAGGTGCTGGCCGGTCGGCCGTACGTTCGGCGAGCC
Organism: Streptomyces sp. NPDC056347; assembly: GCF_042262625.1. Taxonomy (NCBI): domain Bacteria; kingdom Bacillati; phylum Actinomycetota; class Actinomycetes; order Kitasatosporales; family Streptomycetaceae; genus Streptomyces; species Streptomyces sp. NPDC056347. The sequence goes on from NZ_JBHJQP010000137.1 coordinate 5,426, forward strand.
GACCGCGTACAGCGTGCCGTACGCCACGGTCCAGCCGATCAGCACGGTGAGGATGATCGAGAACGGGGTGGTGTAGCCGCCGACCAGCATCGCGAAGGCGTCGAGCAGCAGCACCACCCACAGCACCACCCGCCAGCGCGGCCGTCTCGCCATGCCGACGGCCGTCATGTACGCGATCACCGGGGCGAGATAGCCGTGCACGGGATCGCTGAGCGCGTCCCCCGGCTGCGGCTGGGTCAGGGCGTCCTGGATGGTGCCGGGGGCCGACTGGGCGACCCAGAGGTCGGCGGCGAGCGTCACGCCGTGGGCCAGCACGGCGGCGAGCACCCCGTCGGCGATCCGCAGCCCGTCGCGTTTGATCAGCCGTTCGATGGCGAAGACGACCGGGACGAGCAGGACCGCGATGCTGGAGACCAGGCCCGCCATCTTGATCAGGAGGTCGGGCGCCTGCCCGGTGCCCTTGGTGATGTCCTGTTCGAGGCCGGTGGTCGTGCCGTGGGCGAACGCGGCGAACGCGAACAGCACCGCGATCGCCAGGACCCCGATGAGGAGCCGCATGAGATCGGAGGGGCGGTGCACCCGGGCAGGGAGCAGCGGCTCGTCCCCCGAGACGCGCTCGGCCTGCTCCTCGGCGACGGACGAGAGCGTCGACCCGGCCGCACCGGAGGTACCGGGGGTGCCGGACGGGATCACGTCCGGGGTGTTCGGTCGCGGCTCGGCATCAGGGGCGTCCGCCGCCTTCGGTGGCTGCACGCCCTGCTCCTTCGTCGCCTCTGAATGGTCTTCGTGATGGTCTTCGTGTTCTCGTATCACCGGTCACCGTCCGCACGATGGTGGCACGGTCCGGGGGCGGAGCGCGGGGCCAGGGGGCACCGCACCGACGCGCGAAGCGCAAGATACGCCCCTTCGCCGCCGCCCGCACACCTGATGACCCGACGCCACACGGACCGGTCCGCGATGTCGGTGGCGTACGGCAGGATGGGGCGGATGAGCCAACAGCCAACGGGCGGCGAGGGGCCGGTCCACGAACTGCCGGAGTACGCGGAGCGCGTGCTCGACGCCGTCGAGCTGGTCCCGCCCGGCCGCGTCATGACCTACGGGGACGTCGCCGAGTGGCTCGGCGAGGGCGGCCCGCGCCAGGTCGGCCGGGTCATGGCGCTGTACGGGGCCGCGGTGCCCTGGTGGCGCGTGGTGCGCTCGGACGGGGCGTTGCTGCCCGGCCACGAGCTGCGGGCGCTGGACCACTACCGCGCGGAGGGCACACCGCTGCGCGAGGCCCCGCGCGGTGCGGAGGGCCACCTGCCGCGCCTCGACATGAGACGGGCACGGTGGGACGGCGTCACCGCGGGCGGTGGCGCGGACCGGGACGAGGGCCGAGGTGCTCACACCTGACAGCTTCCGCCATCCGGCGGCGTGGCGGGCGGCGCCGGGGCCGTACGACGTGCCCGGTATGCCGGAACGTGACCTGGGACGTGACCAGGGAGGTGACGGGGAACGTGACGAGGGACGCAGCGCGGGCGGCCCGTACCGCGCCGTCACTGGCGTAGCTTCGTAGGTTCGCGGCGCACGCCGCGTCCCCGGCATCCCGGGCGTCCCCGGCGCCTCGGGCACCCTTGGTACCCCGGGCGTCCCCCGCGCCCCGGAGACCCGTCGCACCTCCCGAACCCTCCGCACGTACACCCACCAGGACCGGCGATCCACGTGAGTTCCTCCTCCTCCACCCGGCACAGTCCGCACCGCCCGGCACGGCGGCGGACCGCGGCCGCGTACCGGCTGGTGCGCACCCCGCCGGGCTCCGTGGACCCTCCTGTTCTGGACGCGGCACAGCGCGCGGTGGTTGATCACCCCGGCGGCCCGCTGCTGGTGCTCGCCGGGCCCGGCACGGGCAAGACGACCACGCTCGTCGAGGCGGTCGCGGCACGCGTCGCCCGGGGCGCCGATCCGGCCCGTGTCCTGGTGCTCACCTTCAGCCGCAAGGCCGCCGTCGAGCTGCGCGACCGGATGGCCGCCCGCCTCGGCGCCGCCCGCGGCCCGCAGGCGACGACGTTCCACTCCTTCTGCTACGCCCTGGTCCGCGCGCACCAGGACGCCGATCTCTTCGCCGAACCGATGCGGCTGCTCTCCGGGCCGGAGCAGGACGTCACCGTCCGTGAGCTGCTCGCGGGCCAGATCGAGCTGGAGCGGGACGGCTTCGCGCACATCCGCTGGCCCGACGAGCTGCGGGCCTGCCTGACCACGCGCGGCTTCGCCGACGAGGTGCGCGCGGTGCTGGCCCGCAGCCGCGAGCTGGGCCTGGGGCCGGACGCACTGGCCGCCTTCGCCCGCCGCACCGGCCGGCCGGACTGGGGCGCCGCCGCCCAGTTCCTCGCCGAGTACCTGGACGTGCTGGACGCGCAGGGGGTGCTGGACTACGCGGAGCTGGTGCACCGGGCCGTGCTGCTCGCGGAGCGCCCGGAGGTGTCGGCGCTGCTGGCCGGGCAGTACGACGCGGTCTTCGTGGACGAGTACCAGGACACCGACCCGGCGCAGGTGCGGCTGCTGCACGCGCTGGCCGGGAACCGGGGGAGCGCCCCGGGGGCCGGGGGCGGCCGGGACCTGATCGCGTTCGGCGACCCGGACCAGTCGATCTACGCGTTCCGGGGCGCCGATGTGAACGGCATCCTGGACTTCCCCGAGACCTTCCGGCGGGCGGACGGCGCCCCGGCCCCGGTCGGCGTGCTCACCACCTCGCGGCGTTCGGCCGGCGGGCTGCTGGCCGCCACCCGGCTGCTCACCCGCCGGATGCCGCTGGCCCGGCTGCCCGCGGAGAAGGTCCGCGCCCACCGCGAGCTGGCCGCGGTCCGCGAGGGCGGCGGCGTGGAGGTGTACACGTACCCGACCGCCTCCACCGAGCTGGACAACATCGCCGACCTGCTGCGCCGGGCCCATCTGGAGGACGGTGTTCCGTGGAAGGAGATGGCCGTGCTGGTGCGGGCCGGGGGCCGCACGATCCCCTCGCTGCGCCGGGCCCTGACCGCGGCGGGCGTCCCCCTGGAGGTCGACGGCGACGACCTCCCGCTGCGCCACGAACCGGCGGTGGCTCCGCTGCTCACCGCCCTGCGCGCCGTGGCCACGGCGGCCATGCGCCGGAGTGCGCCGGGCGCGGAGGCCCCGGGCGCCGGGACCCCGGACAGGGCGGAGACGCCGGACGCGGAGGCATCGGCCGCTGAATCGCCGGCTGCGGAGACCTCGGACGCGGAGACGCCGGGTGTCGAGGCCCCGGGTGTCGAGGCCCCGGATATGGCCGCTGAGACCTGGGACACCGAGACGCCGGAGGCGGGGGCATCGGCCGCTGGGACCCTGGGCGCCAGGACGCCGGACGCAGAGACCTCGGACGCAGGGGCCTCGGACGTCGAGACCTCGAACACGGCCGCGGAGGCTCCGGCCGCCGAGACGCCGGACGCGGCGACCTCGGACGCAGAGACCTCGGACGCGGAGACCCCGGAAGCGGCGGCGGAAGCGGCGGACGGAACGGAGACGGAGACGGAGACGGCGGCCGCAGACATGGCCGCGTCCTCCTGGCTGGACACCGAGACCGCGCTGACCCTGCTCGGCTCCCCACTCGGTGCCATGGACGCGGCCGACCTGCGCCGCCTCGGCCGGGCCCTGCGCGACGAGGAGCGCGCCGCCGGCGTCCGCGTCCCCGCGCCCTCCGGCGACCTGCTGGCACGGGCGCTCGCCGAGCCCGAACGGCTCGTCACGCACGATCCGGCGTACGCCCGCGGCGCCCAGCGCCTCGGCGCGCTCCTGCGCAAGGCGCGCGAGCTCCTCGAAGGCGGCGGCACCGCGGAGGAGGCCCTGTGGGCCCTGTGGTCCGGCACCCCGTGGCCGGGCAGGCTGGAGCGCGCCGCCCTGCGCGGCGGGGCGGGCGGCCGCAACGCCGACCGCGACCTCGACGCCGTCTGCGCCCTCTTCGACACCGCGGCCCGCGCCGAGGAGCGCACCGGCGGGCGCGGCGCGCTCAACTTCCTGGAGGAGGTCGACGCCCAGGACATCGCCGCCGACACCCTCTCCCGGCGCCTGGTGCGCCCCGACGCCGTACGGCTGATGACCGCCCACCGTTCCAAGGGCCTGGAATGGTCCCTGGTGGTCGTCGCGGGCGTACAGGAAGGGCTCTGGCCGGACCTGCGCCGCCGCGGCTCGCTGCTGGAGGCGGACCGGATCGGCCGCGACGGCCTGGCCGAACCGCTCACCCCCGGCGCCCTCCTCGCCGAGGAGCGCCGGCTCTTCTACGTCGCGGCGACCCGGGCCCGTGAACGGCTCGTCGTCACCGCGGTGAAGGCCCCCGCCGACGACGGCGACCAGCCCTCCCGCTTCCTCACCGAGCTGGGCACCGAACCCCGCGACGTCACCGGCCGTCCGCGCCGCCCGCTCGCCGTCGCCGCGCTCGTCGCCGAGCTCCGCGAGACCACCGTCGACCCCACCGCCTCCGACGCCCTGCGTGAAGAGGCCGCCCGCCGCCTCGCCCGGCTCGCCGCGCTCACCGACGACGACGGCCAGCCGCTCGTCCCAGCCGCCCACCCCTACCGCTGGTGGGGCCTGTACGAGCCGACCCGCTCCGCCGTCCCGCTCCGCGACCGGGACCGGCCCGTGGCCCTCTCCGGCAGCGCGCTGGAGCAGCTCGCGAACACCTGCGCGCTCCAGTGGTTCCTCGGCCGCGAGGTCAAGGCGGACGCCCCGGCGACGGCCGCCCAGGGCTTCGGCAACGTCGTCCACGTACTGGCCGACGAGGTGGCCTCCGGGCGCACCCCCGCAGACCTCGCCGTCCTGATGGAGCGGCTGGACTCGGTCTGGGACGGGCTCGTCTTCGACGCCCCCTGGAAGTCCGGCCAGGAGAAGGAGCAGGCCCGGGCCGCCCTCGAACGCTTCCTGCGCTGGCACGTCATGGACCGTGCCGGACGCACCGCCGTCGCCAGCGAGCACGACTTCGACGTGACGCTGGAGGCGGGGGAGTACGAGGTCCGCATCCGGGGCTCCATGGACCGCGTCGAGCAGGACGCCGAGGGCCGGGCGTACGTCGTCGACTTCAAGACCGGCAAGCAGTCCCCGACCAGGGACGAGGTCGCCCGCCACCCCCAGCTCGCCGTCTACCAGCTGGCCGTCCGGGAGGGCGCGGTCGACGGGGTCTTCGACGGCCGCCGCCCCGAGCCCGGCGGCGCCGAGCTCGTACAGCTGCGCCAGCCCGCCCCGAAGAAGGAGGGCGGCGAGACCCTGCCCAAGGTGCAGGCGCAGGAACCCCTCGCCGGGGAGTGGGTGCCCGAACTGCTGGCCACCGCCGCCGGCCGGGTCCTGGACGAACGCTTCACCCCCACGGCCGGCCAGCACTGCACGCACTGCGCCTTCCGGGCGTCGTGCAGCGCGCAGCCCGAGGGCCGGCACATCCTGGAGTGAGCGCGGGGCGGGACGGAGCACGGCCGGTTGTCGGTGCGTCCGGTTAGCCTTTCTGAGGTGTCCCCGCGTATCACCGATCCCGAGCAGCTCAAGGAGCTCCTGGGAATCCCGTTCACCCCGGAGCAGACGGCCTGCATCACCGCGCCGCCCGCCCCGCAGGTGATCGTGGCCGGAGCCGGTTCCGGGAAGACCACGGTCATGGCGGCCCGTGTGGTGTGGCTGGTGGGCACCGGCCAGGTCGCCCCCGAGCAGGTCCTGGGGCTCACGTTCACCAACAAGGCGGCCGCCGAGCTCGCCGAGCGCGTCCGCAAGGCCCTGATCGCCGCCGGGGTCACCGACCCGGACGCCATCGACCCGGACAACCCCCCGGGCGAGCCCAGCATCTCCACGTACCACGCCTTCGCCGGCCGGCTCCTCACCGAGCACGGGCTGCGCATCGGGCTCGAACCCACCACCCGCCTCCTCGCCGACGCCACCCGCTACCAGCTCGCCGCCCGCGTGCTGCGCGAGGCCCCCGGCCCGTACCCCGCCCTGACCAGGTCGTTCCCCACCCTCGTCAGCGATCTGCTGGCCCTCGACGCCGAGCTCGCCGAGCACCTCGTACGCCCCGAACAGCTCGCGCAGTACGACACCGGCCTCCTGAACACGCTCGCGTCGGCCCGGCTCAGCAACGCCGAGCTGCGCAGAATCCCCGAGACCGCCGAGGCACGCCGCGAACTGCTCCAGCTGACCCGGCGCTACCGCGACGCCAAGAAGAGCCGCGACCTCCTCGACTTCGGCGACCAGATCGCGCTCTCCGCCGAGCTGGCCCTCACCCGCCCCGAGGTCGGCACGATCCTGCGCGACGAATTCCGCGTCGTGCTGCTCGACGAGTACCAGGACACCTCCGTCGCCCAGCGCCTGCTGCTCTCCGCCCTCTTCGGCAGCGGCCCCGCGGGCCGGACGGGGCACGCCGTCACCGCGGTCGGCGACCCCTGCCAGGCGATCTACGGCTGGCGCGGCGCCTCCGTCGCCAACCTCGACGACTTCCCGCACCACTTCCCGCACGCCGACGGCACCCCCGCCACCCGCCGCTCCCTCAGCGAGAACCGCCGCAGCGGCGGCCGCCTCCTGCACCTCGCCAACGGCCTCGCCGCACCGCTGCGCGCCATGCACGAAGGCGTCGAGGCCCTGCGCCCCGCCCCCGGCGCCGAGCGCGACGGCACCGTCCGCTGCGCCCTGCTGCCCACCCACGCGGAGGAGATCGACTGGCTCGCCGACTCCATCGCCCACCTCGTGCGGACCGGCAAGGAGCCCGGCGAGATCGCCGTCCTGTGCCGCACCGCGGGGGACTTCCCCCGGATCCAGGCCGCCCTGGTGGCCCGGGACGTCCCGGTCGAGGTCGTCGGGCTGTCCGGGCTGCTGCACCTGCCCGAGGTCGCCGACCTCGTCGCGGTCTGCGAGGTCCTCCAGGACCCCGGCGCCAACGCCTCCCTGGTCCGGCTGCTCACCGGCCCCCGCTGGCGGATCGGCCCCCGCGACCTGGCCCTGCTCGGCCGCCGCGCCCGGCTCCTCGTGCACCGCGCGGCCCATGCAGACGACGGGGACCCCGACCTCGACCGGCGCCTCGCCGAGGCCGTCGAGGGCGTGGACCCGGCCGAGGTGATCTCGCTCGCCGACGCGCTGGACACCTTCCTGGAAGCGGGCGGCGAGGCGGACGACGGCCTTCCGTTCTCCGCCGAGGCCCGGGTCCGCTTCGCCCGGCTCGCCGCCGAGCTGCGCGAGCTGCGCCGCGCGCTGGGCGATCCGCTGATGGACGTGCTGCACCGGGTGCTCGCCGCCACCGGCCTGGAGGTCGAGCTGTCCGCGTCCCCGCAGGCGCTGGCCGCCCGCCGCCGGGAGACCCTCGCCAACTTCCTCGATGTCGCGGCCCGCTTCTCCGCCGTCGAGGGCGATGCCACCCTCCTCGCCTTCCTCGGCTTCCTGCGCACCGCCGTCCAGTACGAGAAGGGCCTGGACAACGCCCTGCCCGGCGGAGAGAACACCGTCAAGGTGCTCACCGCCCACAAGTCCAAGGGCCTGGAGTGGGACGTCGTCGCCGTGCCCGGCCTGGTCGGCGGCCAGTTCCCCAGCGGCCAGTCCCGCGACGCCTGGACGGCCCAGGCCCAGGTCCTCCCGCACGCCCTGCGCGGCGACCGGGCGACCCTCCCCGACGTCCACACCTTCGACGCCAAGGGCCTCAAGGCGTTCAAGGAGGAGATGAAGGAGCACCAGCACACCGAGGAGCTCCGCCTGGGGTACGTCACCTTCACCCGGCCCCGCAGCCTGCTGCTGGGCTCCGGCCACTGGTGGGGCCCGTCCCAGAAGAAGCCGCGCGGCCCGTCCGTCTTCCTGCACGCCCTGTACGAGCACTGCGCGGCCGGACACGGCGAGATCGAGGTCTGGGCCGACGAACCGGCCGAGGACGCGGAGAACCCGGTGCTCGGCTCGGAGACCGCCGACCTGGCGTGGCCGCTGCCCCTGGACGACGCCGCGCTGACCCGCCGGAGGGCCGCCGCGGACGCGGTGATGGGCCACCTGGAGGCCCTGTCGGCCGCGGAGCCGTACGACGAGGGGCGTGCCTCCGTCCCCGTCCCTGTCCCTGTCCCGGTCCCGGCCCCGTTCTCGGACGACGAGGCTCCGCTCCCCGGGTTCCCCGAGGCACCCGGGTTCCCCGAGGCACCCGGGTTCCCCGAGTTCCCCGACGACGAGGTGCCGTTCCCGGACGACGGGGCCCCGTTCCCGGACGACGAGCGGTACGCCGACGACTGGGACGCCCTGCCGACGCAGCCCCCGCCTCCCTCCGCCCGCACCCCGCACGTCCCCGCGGCCCGGACGCCCGAGCCCGCCCCCGGCGGCCCCCGTCCCGCCGGAGCGCACCGCCTCACCCCCGAGGAGGCCCGCACCCTCGCCTCCTGGGACCGCGACCTCGACGCCCTCGCCGGGGAGCTGCGCCGCGCCCGCGCCACCGTGCGCGACGTGCTCGTACCCGCCTCGCTCTCCGCCACCCAGCTGCTGCGCCTCGCCGACGACCCCGACGGCTTCGCCCAGGAGCTGGCCCGCCCCATGCCGAGGCCGCCGCAGCCCGCCGCGCGCCGGGGTACCCGCTTCCACGCCTGGGTGGAGTCCCGCTTCGAGGAGCTGCCGCTGCCCATGCTCGGCCCCGACGAGCTGCCCGGCGGGGAGGAGACCGACGCCGAGATCGCCGACGAACGCGACCTCGCCGCGCTCAAGGAGGCCTTCGAGCGCACCCCGTACGCCCGCCGCACCCCGTACCGCGTCGAGACGCCGTTCCAGATCACCCTGGCCGGCCGGGTGGTCCGGGGCCGCATCGACGCCGTCTACCGCACCGGGGACACGTACGAGATCGTCGACTGGAAGACCACCCGCGCCAACACCGCCGACCCCCTCCAGCTCGCGATCTACCGCCTGGCCTGGGCCGAGCTGCACGGGCTGCCGCTCACCGACGTCACCGCCACGTTCCTCTACGTACGCACCGGCGAGACCGCCCGCCCCACCCGCCTCCCGGGCCGGGCCGAGCTGGAACGCATCCTGCTCGACGAGCCACCCCCGCGCGGCTGACCGCCGCCCCGCGCGGCCGGATCAGGACCGGCCGGTCAGGACCGGTCGATCAGGAGCTGCTCGCGCGCGGTCGCGAAGAGCCGCCGCTGCGCGGCGAGGTCGCCGGTGGTGGCGGCGGTGTCGAGGAGCAGCTGGTAGACCCGGCCCGCCGCGCCCGGGACGAACACCTCGACGCGCTTGCGGGCCTGGCTCTGGCCCGCCCAGTGGTAGTCGATCTCCAGCCAGAGGGCCGCGCGGCCATTCTGCCGGGTGGTGTGGCGGACGGCCCTGAGGCCGGCCATCGACGACTTCGCGGTGTCGCGGTACCAGGCGAGCTGCCCGTCGGCCGCCGCCGGGGCGGTCGCTCCGTAGGACGTGTCCCGTTTCACGCTCATGTCATGGGCACCGTCCGGGGAGGCCCAGTTGCTCTGGATGCCGTTCCGCCTCGTCCGGGTCCAGCCGTCCGGTACGGCGAAAGAGACCGTGAGACCGGCCTCCCGGACCCGGTGCCAGCCCCCGGGCACAGCCGGGGGCGGGGACGGCCGAGGTTCTGGTGAGCCCTGTGACTCGGGCGACTCCTGTGATTCCGGTGACTCCTGTGATGACCCAGGCGACTGCGACGCCGCCGCCGGGGCGTCCGCGTGGCCGGCGACGCCCCGGTTGACCGGGGAGCCGCCGACGAGCGGAATTCCGAACACTGCCAGCAGCAGACCGGCCACCGCCGTGATCGCCGAGACCCAGGCAGCCGCCTCCCCGCCCCGTCGCCGCGGCGGCGTCCCCCCACCCGAACCGCTCAACCCGCTCTCCCCCTTCGCTGCCGGGCTCCGTCCCCCGGAACCGTTCAGCGGGGCCATTCAACTGGATGAGGGCCCCCGCCGACAGCCGTACGGCCGGTACGGACCGAGGGCCCGGGGCGCCGTGCGGGGCACGGACCCCGTCGGGGGAGGGACTAGGCTCAAGGCCATGAGCGACACCCCGGACAGCGCCGTCCGTACGTACACCGAGCAGCACCGCACAGCCTTCCTCGACGACCTCGCCGCCTGGCTGCGCATCCCGTCCGTATCCGCCCAGCCGGTCCACGACGGGGACGTACGACGCAGCGCCGAGTGGCTGTCCGCCAAGCTCACGGAGACCGGCTTCCCGGTCGCGGAGATCTGGGAGACGCCCGGCGCCCCCGCGGTCTTCGCCGAGTGGCCCGCCGAGGACCCCGATGCCCCGACCGTCCTGGTCTACGGCCACCACGACGTGCAGCCCGCCGCCCGCGAGGACGGCTGGGACACCGAGCCGTTCGAGCCGGTGATCCGCGACGGCCGGATGTACGGGCGGGGCGCCGCCGACGACAAGGGGCAGGTGTTCTTCCACACCCTCGGCGTCCGGGCCCACCTCGCCGCCACCGGCCGCACCACCCCCGCCGTCAACCTCAAGCTCCTGATCGAGGGCGAGGAGGAGTCCGGCTCGCCGCACTTCCGCGCCCTGGTCGAGGAGCGGGCCGCCCGCCTCGCCGCCGACGCCGTGATCGTCTCCGACACGGGCATGTGGAACGAGACGACCCCCACGGTCTGCACCGGCATGCGCGGCCTCGCCGAGTGCCAGATCGAGCTGTACGGTCCCGAGCAGGACATCCACTCCGGCTCGTTCGGCGGCGCGGTCCCCAACCCGGCGACCGCCCTCGCCCGGCTCGTCGCCGCACTCCACGACGAGGACGGCCGGGTCGCGATCCCCGGCTTCTACGACGGGGTGTCCGAACTCACCGACACCGAGCGCGCGCTCTTCGCCGAGCTGCCCTTCGACGAGGCGGCCTGGCTGCACACCGCCAAGTCCCGCGCCGCGTCCGGCGAGGCCGGCTACTCCACGCTGGAGCGCGTCTGGGCCCGCCCCACCGCCGAGGTCAACGGCATCGGCGGCGGCTACCAGGGCGACGGCAGCAAGACGATCATCCCGTCCTCCGCCCTGGTGAAGATCAGCTTCCGGCTGGTCGCGGGCCAGGACCCCGACCACGTCCAGCAGACCGTCCGGGCCTGGGCCGAGTCCCTGGTGCCGGCCGGTGTCGGGCACCGGATCACCTTCGCCCCGGCCACCCGCCCCTGCCTGACCCCGCTGGACCACCCCGCGCTCCAGGCCGTGGCCCGCGCCATGGGCCGGGCCTTCGGCCAGAAGATCCTCTTCACCCGCGAAGGAGGCTCGGGGCCCGCCGCCGACCTCCAGGACGTGCTCGGCGCACCCGTCCTCTTCCTGGGCATCTCCGTACCGTCCGACGGCTGGCACGCCCCCAACGAGAAGGTCGAGATCGATCTCCTCCTGAAGGGCGTGGAGACGACCGCGTACCTGTGGGGCGAACTGGCCGCCGCACTCCGCTGAATCCTGAACACCCGATTCCACCCCGGGGGAGTAGGAAGCACCTGTGAGCACCTTCGACAACGCCGCCGCGGTCCGGCCCATCGGCCTGACCGCGCCCAGCGGCATCGACCGCGCCGCCCATCACCGCCTCGACGAGGCCTGGCTGTCCGCCGCGTGGAGCCACCCGACCACCCGCGTGTTCGTCGTCTCCGGCGGCCAGGTGCTGATCGACGACACGGCCGACGGCGGCACGGAAATCGTCATGACCCCCGCCTTCGAGGCCCCGCTCACCGAGACCCACCGCTACTTCCTCGGCACCGACGAGGGCGGCGTCAGCTACTTCGCGCTCCAGAAGGACTCCCTGCCCGGCCGCATGGACCAGCCGGCCCGCCCGGCCGGCCTGCGCGAGGCGGGCCTGCTGCTCGGCCCGCGCGACGCGGGCCTGATGGTGCACGCGGTGGCCCTGGAGAACTGGCAGCGCCTGCACCGCTTCTGCTCCCGCTGCGGCGAGCGCACGGTCATCGCGGCGGCCGGTCACATCCGCCGCTGCCCGGCCTGCGGCGCCGAGCACTACCCGCGCACCGATCCCGCGGTGATCATGCTCGTGACGGACGAACAGGACCGCGCCCTGCTCGGCCGCCAGGTGCACTGGCCCGAGGGCCGCTTCTCCACGCTCGCGGGCTTCGTCGAGCCCGGCGAATCGATCGAGCAGTCGGTGGCACGCGAGGTCTTCGAGGAGGCCGGGGTCACGGTCGGCGAGGTTGAGTACATCGCCAGCCAGCCCTGGCCCTTCCCGTCCAGCCTGATGCTCGGCTTCATGGCCCGCGCCACCAGCTCCGAGATCAACGTGGACGGCGAGGAGATCGAGGAGGCCCGCTGGTTCTCCCGCGAGGAGCTGACCGCCGCCTTCGAGTCCGGCGAGGTCATGCCCCCGTTCGGCATCTCCATCGCGGCGCGGCTGATCGAGCTCTGGTACGGCAAGCCGCTCCCGAAGCCCGGCAGCCTCGGCTGACCTGCCCGAGGGCAGGTACGCCGACGCCCCCTCCGGCCGAGCACGGGCACCGGAAGGGGCGTGGGCGCACCACGGCGGCGCGGATCAGGCGGCGAGCGCCTGCTTCACCTGCGCCAGGGACGGGTTCGTCATGACGGCCTCGGCGCCGGTCGAACCGACCACCAGCACGGTCGGAACGGTCTGGTTGCCGCCGTTGGCCTTCTCCACGAAGGCGGCGGACTCCGGGTCCTGCTCGATGTTGATCTCGTCGTACGCGATGCCCTCGCGGTCCATCTGGCTCTTCAGCCGACGGCAGTAGCCGCACCACGTGGTGCTGTACATCGTCACAGTGCCCGGCATGTCTTCGCGCTCCTCTGTCTCAGCGGTCTTCCCGGACCTGCCCGCGGTCTTCCCGGGGCCGTCCGTCATGGCGTCGTCCGTCTCATCCGTCACACGGAGAAACCGGACCGTGCGTCACCGCACGGAAGGGGAACGTACACGGGGCGACCACCATTCCCGCCGCCCGCACGGACGCCCCGCGTCCCCTCCACGCCGCCTTCCCCGTTACCGGTATGACGAATGGGTCCCACCTGTGGACAACCATCCGCGTCCGTCTCCCCCGACCTGGCAGCATTGGCGGAGTGACAGCAGCAGCGCATTCCCCCCTCTTCCCCCAGGTCCCCGAGTCGGCCGACGCCGTGCTCGACGGCCTGGACCCCGAGCAGCGCGAGGTCGCCACGGCCCTGCACGGCCCGGTGTGCGTGCTGGCCGGAGCCGGTACGGGCAAGACGCGTGCGATCACCCATCGCATCGCGTACGGGGTGCGCGCCGGGATCCTCCAGCCGGCCAGCGTGCTTGCCGTCACCTTCACCAACCGGGCCGCCGGTGAGATGCGCGGACGGCTCCGCCAGCTGGGCGCGGGCGGCGTCCAGGCGCGCACGTTCCACTCCGCCGCCCTGCGCCAGCTCCAGTACTTCTGGCCGAAGGCGGTCGGCGGCGAGCTGCCCCGATTGCTGGAACGCAAGGTCCAGCTGGTCGCCGAGGCCGCGGCCCGCTGCCGCATCCGCCTCGACCGCAACGAGCTGCGGGACGTCACCAGCGAGATCGAATGGTCCAAGGTCACCCAGACCGTCCCCGCCGACTACCCGGCAGTGGTCGCCAAGACCCAGCGTGACGCCCCCCGTGACCCGGCCGAGATCGCCCAGATCTACGCCACGTACGAGGAGCTGAAGCGCGACCGCTCAGTGATCGACTTCGAGGACGTGCTGCTCCTCACGGTCGCCGTCCTCCAGGACCGCCACGACATCGCCGATCACGTCCGCCGCCAGTACCAGCACTTCGTCGTCGACGAGTACCAGGACGTCAGCCCGCTTCAGCAGCGGCTGCTCGACCTCTGGCTCGGCGACCGCGACAGCCTGTGCGTGGTCGGCGACGCCAGCCAGACGATCTACTCCTTCACCGGCGCCACCCCCGAGCACCTGCTGAACTTCCGTACCCGCCACCCCCACGCGACGGTGGTCAAGCTGGTCCGTGACTACCGCTCCACCCCTCAGGTCGTCCACCTGGCCAACGGGCTGCTCGGCCAGGCCCGCGGCCGCACCGCCGAGCACCGGCTCGAACTGGTCTCGCAGCGCGAGCCCGGCCCCGAGCCCGTCTACACGGAGTACGCGGACGAGCCCTCGGAGGCCGAGGGCACCGCCCGCCGCATCCGAGACCTGATCGCCGCGGGCGTCCCGGCCGGTGGGATCGCCGTGCTCTACCGGGTCAACTCCCAGTCCGAGGTCTACGAGCAGGCCCTGGCCGACGCGGGCGTGCCCTACCAGCTGCGGGGCGCGGAGCGCTTCTTCGAGCGGGCGGAGGTGCGGGAGGCGGGCGTCGCTCTGCGCGGCGCCGCCCGCGCCGGGGGAAACGACTCCCTGCTCGACGACGCGGAAGGGCTTCCCGCGGAAGTGCGTGCGGTGCTCTCCACGAAGGGCTGGACGTCGAAGCCCCCCGCGGGCTCCGGAGCCGTGCGCGACCGCTGGGAATCCCTGGCCGCCCTGGTCCGGCTCGCCGAGGACTTCGAACGGGCCAGGCCGGGCGCGACCCTCTCCGACCTGGTGGCGGAGCTCGACGAGCGGGCCGCCGCCCAGCACGCCCCCACCGTCCAGGGGGTCACCCTCGCCTCGCTCCACTCGGCCAAGGGCCTGGAGTGGGACGCGGTGTTCCTGGTCGGGCTGACCGAGGGCATGATGCCCATCGCGTACGCCAAGACCGACGAGCAGGTCGAGGAGGAGCGCCGCCTGCTCTACGTCGGCGTCACCCGGGCGCGCGTCCACCTCTCCCTGTCCTGGTCGCTCTCCCGCTCGCCCGGTGGCCGGGCCGGGCGACGCCCGAGCCGCTTCCTCAGCGGCCTGCGCCCCGGCACCGCCCCCCTCGGCGCCCGCGGTACGCGCGGCACGAGCGGCACGGGAGCGGGCGGCGGGATCGAACGGGGCCCCGGACGGACCACAGCCGAACGCGGCCGCCGCGGCCCTGCCCGGTGCCGGGTCTGTGGCAGGACCCTCACCGACGCCGGTGAGATGAAGCTGATGCGCTGCGAGGACTGCCCCTCCGACATGGACGAGGCGCTGTACGAGCGGCTGCGCGACTGGCGCGCTGTCAGGGCCCGGGAGATCGGCCAGCCCGCGTACTGCGTGTTCACGGACAAGACACTGATGGCGATCGCCGAGGCAGTGCCCGGCAGCTCGGGCGAACTGGCGGTGATCGCTGGTGTCGGCGCGCGGAAGCTGGGCCGGTTCGGAACCGCCGTTCTGGCCATTTGCGCAGGTGGGACGGTGGAGGAGGCGCTCGGGGAGGGCGCCGGCGAGCAGTGAGAAAAACTCGTCGAAAAAATAGTTTGCGCCCGCGCCAGTCATCACCATAGGTTCTTAACCACGGAAACAACGGCTTCTCGGAAGCCTTGGCTCTGTGCTGTACTTATCCGAATACGTAGGACCGGCTCGCCGGTCCGCTCGAGACGCCGAGAGGAGGCGATTGAAGTGATCAGCATCATCAAGACCAACAAAATGACCGATCTTTCGGTCGTCTCCGCCTGCTCGCTCGGCCTCGCCTGCTCTTCCGAGTCCTCGCTCCGTGGCACCGGTCTGTCCGGCATTCCTGCCGTCCGTCCGCTGTCCCCTGCGAGCCTCCCGGTGCAGGAGCGCAATGAGCGACCGGCTCTGGCACCGGCAGCAGCAGTAGCGAAGGGACAGGCCCAGGCCTATGCCTTTGCGGCCGTCGGTGCGGGAGCTGAAGCCGGCGCCAAGACGCAGATGAAGCAGCACCACACGATGTGGGCCTTCCGTGGGCCTGAACCCTGGAGTCATCCAGCCTGATCCACCATCAGGCCGGCGCCTTCAGGGCCGCGGAACCCCACTCGGGATCCGCGGCCCTTTTGTTTTGTCCCAACGGACGAGACAACACGAAGGGGCCTCGGGACACGTACCACCCGGTACCAGCCGCCACCCGGCCAACAGGCCGGAACGACCAGACGAGGACACCACCCACCGTGCAACTCGAAGCGCACGCCCCGTCCGTACCGCCTTCCGACACGATCCCGCCGCCCGGCCTCACGGAGGACTCCACCTTGCTTCCCCTCACCGCGCTCACCGCGCTCGACGACGCCATCGAGAACCTCGGCGTGCCCGTCCCGTGCCGCTCCTACGACCCGGAGGTCTTCTTCGCGGAGTCGCCCGCCGACGTCGAGTACGCCAAGTCCCTCTGCCGCACCTGCCCGCTCGTCGAGGCCTGCCTCGCGGGTGCCAAGGAGCGTCGCGAGCCGTGGGGCGTCTGGGGTGGTGAGCTCTTCATCCAGGGTGTTGTCGTCGCCCGGAAGCGGCCGCGTGGCCGTCCGCGCAAGAACCCGGTCGCGGCGTGATCGCCGGACTGGGGGTCACGGCCCCCAAACGCATCGGCACCATCGACCGTCCCCACACCCACGATCCCCGAAATCAGGCAGAAATGTCCGTCCCCACCCACGAGCCCGTCGGCTCCGCAACACCGAACGTCACGATCATCGGCGCGAACGACTCGCGTCAGAACAGGACCCGCGAAATGCAACTCATCCCAGAAGCCCTGGCCCGTGCCCATATGCATGAGCGCCTCCAGGAGGCCGACTCGCAGCGACAGGCAGTACGCCTGGTCAACGCGCGCCGGATGCAGCGCCGGGCCGAGCGCGCCTCGATGCGTGCCCGCCGGGCGCTGGCCATGGCGGTCATGCACTGAGGCAGGACCACCGGCCTTCCCCGCTGCCGGGCAGCCGCTCTCTGCCCGGCAGTGCTCGAACTATATTTTTTATTAACGTTTGGGCGGGGCGGGTCCTTAGGGAGTGTATC
>NZ_JBHJQP010000138.1:0-21801 GCF_042262625.1 Streptomyces sp. NPDC056347
GGCCCGGCACCGGCCGAGGGGGAGCGGCCGGTGCCGCCCGGCGCCGGATCGGTGATCGTGGTGGTGGCGACCGACGCCCCGCTGCTGCCGGGGCAGTGCAAGGCGCTGGCCCGCCGGGTGACGCTGGGCCTGGCCCGCACCGGGACCACCGGCAGCCACTTCTCCGGTGACCTGTTCCTGGCCTTCTCCACGGCCAACCCGTCCGCCCTGACCAGCACGTTCCCCGAGGACGACGGCAGCGCCCCGTACGAGTCGATGCGCTTCGTGCCCTGGGGCCGGATGGACCCCTTCTACGAGGCGGTCGTGGAGTCGGTGGAGGAGGCGGTGCTCAATGTGCTGACCGGCGCCCGGCCGATGACCGGGCGGGCCGGACACCACGTACCGGCGCTCCCGCTGGACCGGGTGGGCGAACTCCTGGCGGCGCGGGGCGCGGTGTCGTGAGGCGGGCCCCCGCCGGGCGTCCGCCCGGCGGGGGGCGGCGGTCACGGGGCCTGGACGGACCGCCGCGCGAGGTCCAGGGCGATGTCCGTGATCATGTCCTCCTGGCCGCCGACCATCTTGCGCCGCCCCACCTCCACGAGGATCGAGCGGGTGTCGAGGCCGTACCGCCCGGCCGCGATCTCGGCGTGCCGCAGGAAGCTGGAGTAGACGCCCGCGTAGCCGAGGGTGAGGGTCTCGCGGTCGACCCGCACCTCGCGGTCCTGGAGCGGGCGCACGAGGTCGTCGGCGGCGTCCATCAGCGGGAACAGCTCGCAGCCGTGCTTCCAGCCCTGGATGTCCGCGACGGCGACGAACGCCTCCAGCGGGCAGTTCCCGGCGCCCGCGCCCTGACCGGCGAGCGACGCGTCGACCCGGACGGCCCCGCTCTCCACGGCGACGACGCTGTTCGCGACGCCGAGGGCGAGGTTGTGGTGGGCGTGGATGCCCATCTCCGTCCCCGGGTCGAGGACCTCGCGGTAGGCGCGGAAGCGGGCCCGGACGTCGTCCATGGTCAGGCGGCCGCCGGAGTCGGTGACGTACACGCACGTGGCACCGTAGGACTCCATCAGCTTGGCCTGGCGGGCGAGTTCGGCGGGCTCGGCCATGTGGGACATCATCAGGAATCCGGCGACGTCCATGCCGAGTTCGCGGGCGGCGGCGATGTGCTGCGCGGAGATGTCGGCCTCGGTGCAGTGCGTGGCGATCCGCACGGAACGGATGCCGAGCCGGTGCGCCTGCTTCAGGTCGTGGACCGTTCCGATGCCGGGCAGGAGCAGGGTGGTGGGGACCGCCTGCCGGGCGGCGTCGGTGACCGCCTCGATCCACTCCCAGTCGGTGTGCGCGCCGACGCCGTAGGTGAGGGAGGAGCCGGACAGGCCGTCGCCGTGCGCGATCTCGATCGCGGCGACGCCCGCCGCGTCGAGCGCGGCGGCTATCGAGCGGGCCTGCTCGACGGAGTAGCGGTGCCGGACGGCGTGCATGCCGTCCCGCAGGGTCACGTCCTGGATGTAGAGATCGCTGGTCATGCGGTCGGCACCCCCTTCTGGTGGTGGGCCGCGATGCGCTCGGCGGTGCGCAGGGCGGCGGAGGTCATGATGTCGAGGTTGCCCGCGTAGGCGGGCAGGTAGTGCGCGGCGCCCTCGACCTCCAGGAAGACGGAGACCTTCCAGGCCGTGCCGGAGCGCTCGCCCTCCGGGAGGAGGCCGCGCTGGGGGTCGTCGGCCGGAACGCGGTCGAACTGGACGTCCTGCTTGAGCCGGTAGCCGGGCACGTACTCCTGCACGGCGCGCTCCATGGCGAGGACCGCCTCGCGCACCCGGTCGGTGTCGCAGTCGGACACCAGGCAGTAGACCGTGTCCCGCATGATGAGCGGGGGCTCGGCCGGATTGAGGACGATGATGGCCTTGCCGCGGGCCGCGCCGCCGACCTGCTCGATGGCGGCGGAGGTGGTCTCGGTGAACTCGTCGATGTTGGCGCGCGTGCCGGGGCCCGCGGAGCGCGACGAGATCGACGCGACGATCTCCCCGTAGTGGACCGGGGTGACCGAGCGGACGGCGGCGACCATCGGAATGGTGGCCTGGCCGCCGCAGGTGACCATGTTGACGTTGGGCGCGCCGAGGTGTTCGGCACCGTTGACCGTGGGGACCACGTACGGGCCGACGGCCGCCGGGGTGAGGTCGACCAGGGTGCGGCCCAGCGGACGCAGCACCTCCTCGTGACGCTTGTGGGCCCCGGCGGAGGTCGCGTCGAAGACGATCTCGACGTCCTCGAACTCGGGCATCCGCACGAGCCCGTCGATGCCGTCGTGGGTGGTGGCGACCTTGAGGCGGCGGGCGCGGGCGAGGCCGTCCGAATCGGGGTCGATTCCGGCCATGGCGACGATCTCCAGGGTCTCCGACAGCCGCAGCACCTTGATCATGAGGTCGGTGCCGATGTTGCCGGAGCCGATGACGGCGACCTTGGTGGTCACTGGGCAGCTCCTTCGGGTGCGAAACGGACGCGGACGGAACCGAGTCCAAGGATCCGGGCCTCGAACCGGTCCCCGGGCCGGGCCGGGACCATCGGCCCCAGCGCGCCGGTGAGGACGATGTCGCCCGCCCGGAGCGGGTCCCCCATCCCGGCCAGCACACCGGCCAGCCACACCGCGGCGTTCAGGGGACCGTCGAGGCAGTCGGCGCCGGTGCCGGCGCTGACCTGCTCCTCGCCGCGCAGCAGCGTCATGGTGACGTGCCGCAGGTCGACGGCGGTGAGGGGGACGGGGGTGGTGCCGAGGACGAAGAGTCCGCTGGAGGCGTTGTCGGCGACGGTGTCGGCGAACGTGATGTCCCAGCCGGCGATCCGGCTGTCGACGAGTTCCAGCGCGGGCAGGGCGAAGTCGGTGGCGCGGATGACGTCGGCGACGTTGGGCTCGGCCAGGTCGAGGTCGGCACCGAGGACCAGCGCGACCTCCGCCTCCACTTTCGGCTGTAGCAGCCGCCCGGCGGGGACGGTTCCGCCGTCCGGTACGGCCATGTCCGACAGCAGGGCACCGAAGTCCGGCCGGTCCACCCCCAGCTGGGCCTGGACGGCGGGGGAGGTCAGCCCGATCTTGCGCCCGACGACCCGGCGTCCGGCGGCCACCCTCCGCTCCACGTTGATCCGCTGCACCGCGTAGGCGGCGCCGGCGTCGTCGGCGGGGATCAGGCCACGTACCGGGGGGACCGGCGTGCCGGTCCGTGCGGCCTCGGCCAGCAGGTCGGCGGCCTCGCGGACCGCGGGGGAGTTCATGGCGGACAACCTCCGGAACGGGGGTGGTGCGGGGAGGGAGGAGAAACGGGTGGTGCGATGAGGCAGGTATAGACGCTGCGCCCGCCCGGTCCAAGGAGCGTTCCGCCACATGGAACACACGGGTCCGGACCAGCCCTTCCGTGTCAGGGTGGAGCCGTGACGAGGAACGACGCGGTGCAGGGCAGCATGCTGGAGCGGGCCGTGGCGCTGCTGGACTGCTTCCGCCCCGAGGGGGGCCGGCGCCGGCTGTCCGAGCTGGCGGCCGGCACCGGCCTGCCCAAGAGCACGGTGCACCGGCTCGCCGCCGACCTGGTGCGCCTCGGGCTGCTCGAACGGGTCGGGCAGAAGTACCAGCTGGGCGGCCTGCTCTTCGATCTCGGCGGGCTGGTGCCGCGCCGCCGGGACCTGCGCGAGGCGGCCCTGCCATTCCTCCAGGATCTGTACGAGGCGACCCGGGAGACGGTCCATCTGGGCGTCCGGGAGAACCGCTCCGTGGTCTACCTCGAACGCATCCACGGACACGAGAGCCTGCCCCTGCCGTCCAGGGTGGGCGGCGCCCTGCCCCTGAGCTGCACCGGGGTGGGGAAGGCACTGCTCGCGTTCTCCCCGCGCGAGGCGGCCGAGGAGATCCTCGCCGAACCCCTGCCCCGGCTCACCCCCCACTCGGTGACCGATCCCGCCCGGCTGCGGGTGATGCTGGACCAGGCCCGGCTGGCGGGCCTCGCCTACGAGGAACAGGAAGCCGTGGCCGGGGTGAACTGCGTGGCGTCCCCGGTCTTCGCCGCCGACGGCACGGTGGTCGCCGCCATCTCGGTGGCCGTCCCGGTGGCGCGCTGGTTCCCGGCCCAGCTCGGCACCGCGGTGCGTACCGCGGCGCTGGGGCTGACCCGGGCCCTTCGCTGAGCGGCCCCCGGCCATCGGCGCGGGGCACCGGACCCGGACCGAGCGGGCGAAACCGGCCCCCGGACAGCCGGGCCGAGGCGGGGGTCGTTGGCCCGGCACAGCTTCGTCGGCCATACTGCCCGCCGTGGAGCAGCGCATAGATCCGAACACTCAGCCCGGATACGCCGCGGGGACAGATCCGGCGTACGTCCCTGGTCTCACGGCCTCCGTCCCCGCCGTGAAACCGGAAACGAGCCCGGAGCGGGCCGTCCCGCAACAGCCGGAACCAGAACCGGAACCGGTGGTGGAGCCGGTCGCCGACGCCGCGGAGCCGGAGGCGGCCGAACCTCCGTCGGACCGGAAGGAGGCGAAGGACGGGCCCGTGTTCGACGTGAGCGACCGGCGCGGCTCGATCGCCGCCGACCACGAGGGCGTCCGCTTCCGGCTGGACGACCAGGAGGCCGAGTTCCGCTGGGACGAGATCTCCGCGGTCGAGGTCAAGCTGCCCAGGTTCGGCCGCCGGTTCACCGTCGTCGTCCACATGCCGAACCACCGGTGGTTCAACGCGGAGGTCGACGCACCGGCCAAGAGCCGCCTCAAGGAGTGGGCGGAGGAGATCGACGCGGTCCTGGACGCCTACTTCGAGGAATCCTGACCACTTCGCCTCCGTACGCACGTACGCAAGGACGCACGTACGCACGGACACGGCCGGGCCGGCGGGCACCTGACGACCGCCGGCCCCGGGCCGGTCAGCCGTCCGTGAGCACGACCGAGCGGGTCAGGTGGCGGGGGCTGTCCGGGTCGAGACCGCGGGCGGCGGCTCGGGCGATCGCCAGACGCTGCACGCGCACCAGCTCGGCCAGCGGGTCGAGCCCGCTCTCCACCCAGCGGGCACCGGTCGCCAGCACCTGATCGGCGAGGCCCTCCGGGGCGGTGCCGAACATCCAGGTCGCGGTGGACCCGGTGGCGATGCTGATCGGGCCGTGACGATACTCCATCGCGGGGTACGACTCGGTCCAGGAGAGCGACGCCTCCTTCATCTTCAGCGCCGCCTCGTTGGCGAGCCCCACCGTCCAGCCGCGGCCGAGGAAGGTGAACTGGGTGCAGTCCACCAGCCCTTCGGGCAGCGGCTCGGCCAGCGCGGTCTCCGCGTCCCGCACCGCGGACTCGGTGTGCAGGCCGAGGTGGGCGCGGAGCAGGGTGAGCAGCGTGGTGGCGAACCGGGTCTGCACCACGGACTTCTCGTCGGCGAAGTCGAGCACCACGACCTCGTCGGCCGCCGCCATGACCGGCGTCCCGGGGTCGGCGGTGATGGCCACGGTGCGCGTGGTGCCGCGCAGTCGGCCGAGCAGGTCGAGCACCTCGGTCGTGGTCCCGGAACGGGTGAGGGCGACGACCCGGTCGTACGTCCGGCCGAACGGGAACTCCGAGGCGGCGAAGGCGTCGGACTCGCCCTGGCCGGAGCCCTCGCGGAGCGCGGCATAGGCCTGGGCCATGTAGAACGAGGTGCCGCAGCCGACGACCGCGATGCGTTCACCGGCGGCGGGCAGAGCGGCCGACTGCGTCCCGGCCAGTTCGGCGGCGCGACGCCAGCACTCCGGCTGACTGGCCGTCTCGATCTCGACAAATGACACTTTTGCACTCCGTACTCGTAGTGAGGCCCGGTGGGAGGCCCGGAGAGGCCCGCGAAGAGGCGTGCCGCTCGGGCGGGTGGGGCTCGGGGCGGGGCTCGCGATCAGATGCTCGATTCTGCACGGTATACGCGCTCTTCGAGCATTATCAAGCAGGGTGTGTGCGGTCGGCTTGACTGGGTGGAGCCTTGTGCAACGCTTGCGCGTGTCCGGTGACCGTACCCAAGGGGATGGGTGCCCGAAGGCCGGTCCCGTGAGGAGAGTTGCCTTGTCCAGGGATGCCCGGTGGAACGCGCTGCTGGAGCTGGTCGGCAAGAACGGCCGGGTGGACGTCGAGAGCGCCGCCGCGACGCTGGACGTCTCGGCCGCGACCATCCGCCGCGACCTGGACCAGCTCGCCGAGCAGCAGCTGCTCACCCGTACCAGGGGCGGCGCGGTGGCGCACGGCGTCGCCTACGAACTGGCGCTGCGCTACAAGACCGGCCGGCACGCCCCGGAGAAGCAGGCCATCGGTCGTGCGGTCTCCGAACTGGTCGCGGTCGGCGAGGTGGTGGGGCTGACCGGTGGTACGACCCTGACGGAGGTGGCCCGCTCGCTCGCGGTGCGTCCCGACATCGTCGGCGAGAACGCGACGGCGACGGGCGGTCAGCCGGGCCTGACCGTGGTGACCAACGCCCTCAATATCGCCAACGAGCTGGTGATCCGGCCGCAGATCAAGATCGTGGTGACCGGAGGGGTGGCCCGGCCGCAGTCGTACGAGCTCACCGGCCCGCTGGCCAGCGGGGTGCTGGGCGAGATCACCCTGGACGTCGCCGTGCTGGGCGTCAACGCGATCGACACCGAGCGGGGCGCGTACGTCCATCACGAGGGCGAGGCCAGCATCAACCGGCTGCTCGCCGAGCGGGCGCAGCGGGTGGTGGTGGCCGCCGACTCCTCGAAGATCGGCAAGCGCGCCTTCGCCCGGGTCTGCGATCTGGCGCAGGTCGACTTCCTGGTCACGGACCGGGGCATCACGCCCGGGGCGACCGCCCGCTTCACGGAGGCCGGGGTCACCGTCGTCGCGGTGTGAGCGGGGGAGGGCCGTCGGACCGGGAGCCGCGCGGCGCCGTCGCGGTCCGCGACGGCAGGGCCCCGGCCGCGCCGAGGTTGCCGATCCCGGCCACGGTCATGGCGTGATCGCCTCCGCTGCCCCGGTACGGGCCATGGCTCCCGGTGGAGTCCCGGCGCGGCCGGGCGGGGCCGAATGCGGTGCTTGCGGCAGGCCGTGCGGACCTGCGTGGAGGGGCTGTTTTCGGCCATGCTCGGTGGGTAATCGGCACATTCCGGTTTGGCGGCTGTTCGGTGCCCTTCCGTCGAGCGGCGGAGCTTCCCGGGGCGAATAAGCCCTATATATCCGGAAGATAGTGAATGGATCGAGGGTGCGCCGATCTCGCAGGGTCACCATCACTCTCGTCTCGAGCCGCATGAGCGATGCATTTGAGCCAGCGAGGTTGAGTGATGAACGAGTTCGAACACGTGGCCGGAATTCGGTCGGCATAATCGCCCCATGTCGATCACGGGTGGAGATGTCGTAGACCTGGGGCGGGGCCTTCACGTATGGCTCCCGCCGAAACGGGGCTGGGGGCTGGCCAACTGCGGACTGCTCGTCTCGTCCTGCGGCGCGCTCTGGATCGACACCCCGTACGACACCGTGCTGGCCGGTCAGTTCCTCGCCGAGTCCACGAAGCGGCTGCCTGCCGGCGTCCACATCGACCGGATCGTCGTCACCCACGCCAACGGCGACCACTACTGGGGCGCCGGGGTGCTGCCGGACGCGGAGATCATCGCCACCCGCGAGGCCCGCGAGCACATCCACTACGACCCCACGCCGCAGCAGCAGCACGCCCTGGTCACCTCCGGTGACCGGACCACCCCGCTCGGCGGCTACCTCGCCCGCCACTTCGGTCCCTTCGACTGGTCGCACACCGAGCCGGTCGCGCCGACCACGTACTTCACGGGCGAGCTCGAACTGACCCTGGGCGACTACCCGGTCCGGATCTCCTCGCTGCCGCCCGCGCACACCACCGGCGACCTGATGGTCCATCTGCCCGCCCAGGACGCCGTGTTCACCGGCGATGTCGTCTTCGCCAGCACGCCGGACCGGCCGGGCGACCACGTGGTGCACTGGGCCGGGCCGCTGAGCAATGTGATCGCGGCCTGCGAACGCGTGCTGGAGACCGGCGCCACCACCGTCGTACCGGGGCACGGCCCGCTCCTCGACCGGGCCGGGGTGCGTGACCACATCGTCTACCTGGAGTACGTGCGCGAGCGCGCCCACGCCTTCCACACCGCCGGGGTGCCCGCCGTCGAGGCCGCCCGCCGGGTGATCGCCGAGCGGCGCTACCCGGAACTGGGCCTTCCCGAGCGGCTGGTGGTGACCATCGGCAGCGAGTACCGCGACCTCGACGGCTCCGAACTGCCCGGCGTGCTCCAGGTGATGACCGAGGTCGCCATTGTCGCCCAGGAGCTGGAGCAGCGGGGCGAACCGGCCGGACCGGCGGAGCGGTAGCGTGTGCCGCCGCCCCGGCCGGGAGAGCGATCCGACGACAGAAGCGCGGTGACGGCATGGGCTGGATAGTGGCGGTGATCGCCGTGGCGGCGGCCGTGGCGGCGGCGGTCCGCGCGCAGAACTCGGCGCGGGCCGAGCACATCGCGCTGGCCCGTGCCGAGCTGGCCGACCGCCAGGCGAAGGCCGCCAACACCCGTACCGCGGCGCTCACCGAGGAGATCCGCCAGCTGGCCCGCAACCGCATCCCCGCCGCCGCACTCGCCCTCACCCATCCCACCGCCAAGGTCCCCGGGCTGCGCGAGGCGGCCGAGGTCGACGGCGAAGCCGCCCGGCTGCTCACCGAGGCGGTGCAGGCGGCCCGCGACGCGGTCATGGAGGAGCGGGGCCGGGTCGACGCGGCGGCCCGCGCGGCGATGCGCGGCACCTCCGCCAAGATCCAGTCCCTGCTCAACCAGTCCCAGCAGCTGCTGCACGAGCTCCAGCACGAGTACGACGACCCGCGCATCCTGCAACTGGACTTCCGCAACGAGCTCGCGCTGCGGCGCACCCAGGCCACCGCCGTGCTCTGCGACGCCTGGCCCGGCCTCGCCCGCCAGAACTCGCCGCTCGTCGAGATCGTGCTCGGTGCCCAGTCCCGGGTCGCCGGATACGAACGCGTCAAGGTCTCCAACCACCTGCGTCAGGAACGGCTCGCCCTGGTCGCCCGCGCCGCCGAACCCCTGGCCATCGCTCTCGCCGAGATCCTGGCCAACGCCACCGCGTACTCGCACCCCGACACCGACGTCCAGATCACCCTTCAGCAGAGCGGCGGCCGGGGCGCGTTCCTGGTGGTCGACGACGCGGGCATCGGCATGGACGACGACGCGCTCGACCGGGCACGGGTCCTGCTGGCGGGCCCGCCCGAGGTTCTCCTGACCGAGCTGGGCGACCCGCCGCGCACCGGATTCGCCGTGGTCGGCCGCCTGGTCGCGCAGTACGGGTTCGACTGCCACATCGAGGCGTCGCCGTTCGGCGGCATGCGCACCATCCTGCGCGTCCCCGCCCATCTGCTGACCGTGCTGGACGAGGAGCGCAGCCTCTCCGCGCTCGCCCCGGAGCCGGTACGGACCCCCGCCGCGGCCGCCGATCCCGCCCCGACCGAGCAGGAGACCGCCCCCGTGCCGCAACCCGCCGACGGGCAGCCGGCCGCCCTGCCCAGCCGACGCCGCCGCGCACCGCGCCCCGCCCCGGTCCGCACCCCGTCCGCCGGGCCGGCCACCGGACGCGCCCAGCCGCCCCGTACGCCCGAGCAGGCCGGGGCCTCCTGGGCGGCGCTCCAGCAGGGCACCCTCAACGGCCGGAGCCTCGCCGGGCGGTCGGCCGCACCGGCGCCGGAGGACCACGACCACCCGGGCGACCGGGACGAGCAAGGAGACGACCAGACGTGAGCGCCCCCACTTCCACCAACGGTGACCTCGCATGGGTGCTGACCCCGCTGCTGGAGCTGCCCGGCGTCCAGCACGCCGTGGTCGCCACCGGCGACGGACTCGTCGAGGGCGCCTCGCCCGGCCTCGACCGTGCCTCCGGCGAGCGGGTCGCCGCCATGACCGCCACCCTGCACGCCGCGGCCCGCGCGTTCACCACCGCGTTCACCGACGTCGAGGCCCCCCTGCTCGCCCAGACGGTCGTCGAGTCCGACCAGGGCTTCGCCATCGTCGTACCGGCCGGGAACAACACCACCCTCGCCCTGTTCGCGGAACCCGGCGCCAAGCTCGGTGACATCGCGTACCAGATGCAGGTGCAGGTCAGCGCCCTGAACCGGGCGATGAACGCGCCCTCCCGCCGCCCGGACACCGACGCCCGGCCATGACCGCCCGCCCGGGGCGCCGCCTGATACCCGCCTACCTGGTCACCGGCGGCCGGACCCGGCCCGCCGGGCCCGCGCTCGACCGGCTCGACGTACTCGTGCGCACCGACACCGAACTGCCCCCGGGCACCGGCTCGGAACAGCGCAGGCTGTGCGAGCTGCTGGAACCGGGGGCGCTCACCGTCGTCGAGTGCGCCGCCCACCTGGACCTGCCGGTCAGCGCCACCGTCTTCCTGGCCACGGACCTCGCGGCCGCCGGACATCTGCACACCCGACCGCCCGTCCCCAGCGCAGGGGAGATCGACCGGTCGCTCGTCGAGAGGCTGCTCGTTGGACTCCGCTCCCTCCACTGACCGCACCGGCGTCGGCTACCTGCCGACGTCCGCCCGGACCCTGATGAAGATCGTCGTCACGGGCCCGTTCGGCGTCGGCAAGACCACCCTGATCCGCACGCTGTCGGAGATCGCCACGCTCCACACCGAGGAGGCGATGACCCAGTCCAGCACCCGCTTCGACGACACCGCCGGACTGCCGGACAAGACCACGACCACCGTCGCCGTCGACTTCGGCCGCCTCACCGTCCTGGACGACCTGGTGCTGTACCTGTTCGGCACCCCCGGCCAGCAGCGGTTCCTGCCGCTCTGGGAGGACATCGCCCGCGGCGCGCTCGGCGCCCTCGTCCTGGTCGACACCCGCAGGCTCGCCGACTCCTTCGCCGTCATGGACATGGTCGAGGAGCAGGGCCTGCCGTACGCGGTCGCCGTCAACCGCTTCCCCGACGCGCCCGCCCACACCGACGAGGTCCTGCGCAAACACCTGGACCTCGCGCCCGGGACCCCGCTGGTGCAGTGCGACGCCCGCGAGCGCCGGGGCAGCATCGACGCCCTGATCGCCCTGGCCGAGCACGTACTCACCAGGATGCCCCGGCCCGAGGACCCGTCATGACACCGTACGCACCGCCCCCGCAGCCCCTCGCCCTGTACGGACCGGAGTTCGCCGCCGACCCGCGGAGCCACTACCGGCGGCTGCGCGAGCACGGACCGCTCGCGCCCGTCCGGCTCGCCCCCGGCATCGACGCCCTGCTGGTCACCGACTACCAGGCTGCCGTCGACCTGCTGCGCGACACCCACACCTTCACCAAGGACCCGCGCGCCTGGCAGGCCACCGTCCCCGACGACTCACCGGTCCTGCCGGTCCTCGGCTACCGGCCCACCGCGCTCTTCAGCGACGGCGAGGTGCACGCCCGCTACCGCGCCGCCATCAACGACAGCCTCGCGCTGATCGAGCCGCACGTCCTGCGGGCCGAGGTCGCCCGCGTCGCCCAGCGGCTCATCGGCGGCTTCGCCGCCACCGGCAGCGGCGACCTCATCGCCCAGTACGCCCGCCTGCTCCCGCTCCACGTGCTCGTGACGTCCTTCGGCGTACCGCCCGGCGACGCCGACCGCGTCGTCGACGGCGCCGCCGGGATGTTCGACCCCGGCGCCGACGCCACCCGCGCCTACGCCGGTCTCGTCGAGGTCGTCACCGAACTGGTCGCCGCCCGCCGCCGACGGCCGGGCCGCGACCTCACCTCGTACCTCCTCGGTCATCCGGCCGGTCTCGACAACGACGAGACCGTGCGTCAGATCACTCTGATCATGAGCGCGGGACACGATCCGACAACGAATCTGATCGGCAACACGCTGCTGCACATGCTCACCGACCCCCGCTACGCCGGTTCGCTGCACGGCGGTGCGATGACCGCGCACGAGGCGGTCGACGAAGTCCTGTGGCAGGACCCGCCACTGGCCAATCTCGCCGCCCACTACCCGCGGCACGACACGGAGTTCCACGGCGTGCGGCTGCGCGCGGGGCAGCTCGTCCTGGTGTCCTACGCGGCCGCCAACAGCCGCTTCGAGCCCGGCTCCCAGGGGCCCGGGCCCTCGGAGCCGGACTTCCCGCGGCCGGGCCGCCCGGACCACGCGGTGCGCTCCGGGGCGGGCGCCCACCTCGCCTGGTCGGCGGGGCCGCACCGGTGCCCGGCCAAACAGCCCGCGCTGCTCATCGCGATGACCGCCGTCGAGCAGATCACCAGCCAGCTGTGCGACGCGGAACTGGCCGTTCCGGTGAGCAAGCTGACCTGGCGTCCGGGACCGTTCCACCGCGCCCTGGTCCGGCTTCCTGTACGGTTCACCCCCGTCGACATGAGCGCGGAGGCACACCGGCTCAGAACCGCCGGGGACACGGCGGGCGAGCCCCCGGCGGTGTCGGCCGGCCCTTGACCCGTGTCGGTGTTACGCCGATCGGGTGAGTGGCGAGACAATTACCCGATGAACAGCGAGCGCAGCCGGCGCAACGCCAACCGAAGCACAGACGGGGTGGACCGGTGAGCAGGTACGACAGGTACGACGTCACGGACGAGCAGTGGGAGGGGCTTGCCCAGGTCGTGCCTCTGCGCAGCCGCAACGAGTGGCCGTCCAGAGTGGACCACCGCGCGGTCCCCGACGAGAGCCCGGCCGCCGAGCAACGACGGCTCGTCGTGCTGCGCGTCCAGGTCTTCGCGGACGCCCGGGAGGTGGCCGAGTACCTGGTCGCCCAGATCCCGGTGCTGCTCGACCTGACCAGTGCCGAGACCGACGTCGCCAAGCGCATCCTGGACTTCACCAGCGGGGTGGTCTTCGGCCTCGGCAGCGGGATGCACCGCGTCGACCGCAACGTCTTCCTGCTCTCCCCGGTCGGCATGGAGGTCGAGGGAGTCACGGCCGCGGGGCTGCCCGGCTCCTGAGGCCGGCCCTCGGGCCCGTTTGTCCGGACCGGGCCGGCGAGCCCGGTGCGCGCGGTGCCGCCCCTAGCCGACCGGAGCGCCGTCCGGCGCGGCTGGGCGTCTCAGTACCCCGATCGTAGGAAGGTCGTTCAGGAGGAACGGTTCGCCGGACCGTGGTCCGCATACCGTCCGCCCCATGACCGCACTCCGACCGGGGCTCACCCCGCCATCGCCCGCCTGCCCCTCCGGGCCCGGCGGGCCGCCCGCCGCCGCGCGTCGCCCGGTCGGCCCGCAAGCCGCGCGGCGCTCCGCCGGGCCCGTCGTCACCGAACTGCGGCTCTCCGCCTTCGCGGCACACCGGGGAGCCGTCTTCCCGATCGGCCCGGTCACCCTCTTCGGCGGGCCCGGGGGCAGCGGCAAGACGAGCGCGCTGCGGGCGTACGAGGCGCTGGCGCGGCTGGGCGGCGGGGAGTCGCTGGCGGCGGTCTTCCCGGACCCGGCGGGCTGTGTGCCCGAGCGGGCGGTGGCCGACGCGCAGGGGCGGCGCGGCTTCCGGATCGGCTGTACGACGGACGGTCCGGCGGGGCCGGTGCGGCTCGACATCGCCGTACAGGCGGAGCCCGCCCTCCGGATCGTCGGCGAACGGCTCACGGGCGGCGGCGAGACACTGCTCAGCACCGCGCTGCGCGACCCGGGCCGCTCCATGGTCCAGGCGGCCTGGCACACCGCGGGCACGGTGCCCGTGACCCGGGCGCCGCTCCCCGACGACCGCCTCGGTACGGCCCTGCTGCCGCTGCGCGTGGCGGGCCGGACCGAGGGCCAGTTACGGGTGCTGGCTGCCGCCGAACAGACACTGGTGGCGCTCCGCTCGGTCTTCGCGTGCGAACCGCAGCCGCAGCGGATGCGGGCACCCGTGCCGGCCGGTGACGGCAGACTGCGGCGCGGCTGCGACAACCTGGCGGCGGCGCTGGACCGCCACACCCGGTGCGGACGGCGTCATGCCCGGCTGCTCGCCGCGGCGCGTGCCGGGTGCGCCGGACCGGTCACGGCCCTGGGCGTCGAGCGGCTCGCGGACGGTTCGCTGCGGGCGAGCCTCGGCCGGGGCGGGGGAGGAGCCACCCCGGTCGGCCGCCTCGGGGACGGTGAGCTGCGGTACCTCGCCCTCGCCCTGGTGCTCCTCACCGACCCCGGGGTGCTGGCGGTGGACTCGGTACGGGAGGTGCCGCCCGCCATGCAGACCCTCACGGTGCTGGCCGACGGACTGGACCGGGACCTGGACGGGCGGCAGCTGCGCGAACTGCTCTCGCTGGCCGCGTCCATCGGGGCGGCCGGGCATCTCCGGCTGGTCGGCACGGTCACCGAACCGGGAGCGTTACGGGCCCGGGAGGCGCCCGGAGTCACGGTGGTAGACCTGGGACCGTGACCGAACTTGATGTACAGACACTGCAACGACGGCTCGCCGCCTTCGCGGCCGCGCGTGACTGGGAGCCGTACCACACGCCCAAGAACCTGGCGGCGGCGCTCAGCGTCGAGGCCGCCGAACTGCTGGAGATCTTCCAGTGGCTGACGCCCGAACAGTCAGCGCGGGTGATGGAACGGCCGGAGACCGCGCACCGGGTCGCGGACGAGGTCGCCGACGTGCTCGCGTACCTGCTCCAGTTCTGCGAGGTGCTGGGGATCGACGTCCTCACGGCACTGGCGGAGAAGATCGACCGGAACGAGTCCCGGTTCCCCGTGCCGGACCGCCGGAACCCTACCGAACCCGACGATCGTCACTCTTCGGAGTGATCGACTTATCCACAATCGATTGAGTGTCCATAGATTTCCGAATTCCTCTGGCTTTTCGGTGCTGCTGACCTCACTGTGGGTAATGGATGAGGTGAGCGGCTTTTCGTACGGACGGGGGAACGCATGGAAGCGGAACGGCTTGTAGGGGTCAGCCGGCGTGCTCTGGCGCAGAGCAGGGGGACGCCGGACATCATCGCCGAGGCCTGGCAGGCGCAGGCGCTGGCCCAGGCGATCGGTAGCCGCCTGGCGGCCGACGGGCCCAAGGAATTACGGGGCGAGGCGAGAGGGCTGAGCGAGATCGGCGGCCGCAGCGGCGGGACGCTGGACCACCCGGCGGCGCGGGCCGGGGTGGCACGGGCGGTGCAGCTCTCCGCCCTGGCCGACCCCCGGTCGGCGCTGACGGGGCTGTGCACCCTGCTCGGGGAGGTGGGGATGGCCCTGGTCGGGGTGGCCTGCGAGACCGACGACCAGGGGCTCTACTGGCAGTGCATGGAGGCGATCGACGCGGCCGACGAGTCCATGGACCGGGTCCACGGAATGCTCCGACGCCTCGACGAGCGGGACAGGGAGCAGCAGCAGGATCTGGAGCGCGGCCGGGAGCGGGACGGGCCGTTCGGGGCGTACGGCCCGGTCGCCCGCCCCACGGGCACGACCGCCGCGGGCCGGGGCCGCGCCCGGCTGAGGGAGTGACCGTGCCCGGCTCCGGGAGCCGCGTGCGGCTGCCCCGGTTCCGGCCGCGACGTTCCCCGGGAGGGCACCGGAGCACGGCGGGCGGCGGCCGGAGGTGCAGGATGGAGGCATGGATCTTCGCATCTTCACCGAACCCCAGCAAGGGGCCGACTACGACACCCTGCTCACCGTCGCCAAGGCGACCGAGGACCTCGGCTTCGACGCCTTCTACCGCTCCGACCACTACTTGCGCATGGGCCCGGGGGACGGGCTGCCCGGCCCGACGGACGCGTGGATCACCCTGGCCGGGCTGGCCCGCGAGACCAGCCGGATCAGGCTCGGCACGCTGATGACGGCGGGGACCTTCCGGCTCCCCGGGGTGCTCGCCATCCAGGTCGCGCAGGTGGACCGGATGTCGGGCGGTCGGGTCGAGCTCGGCCTCGGCGCGGGCTGGTTCGAGGAGGAGCACAAGGCCTACGGGATTCCGTTCCCCAAGGAGAAGTTCGGCAGGCTGGAGGAGCAGCTGGAGATCATCACCGGACTCTGGGCGACCGAGATCGGCCGGACGTACAGCTTCGACGGCACCTACTACCAGCTCACCGACTCGCCCGCGCTGCCCAAGCCGGCGCAGGCCAAGGTGCCGGTGCTGATCGGCGGTCACGGCGCCACGCGCACCCCGAGGCTGGCGGCCCGCTACGCCGACGAGTTCAACATTCCGTTCGCGTCGCTGGAGGACAGCGAGAAGCAGTTCGGCCGGGTCCGGGACGCGGCCGAGAAGGCCGGCCGCGGACCGGACGACCTGGTCTACTCCAACGCCCTGGTCGTCTGCGTCGGCAAGAACGACGCGGAGGTGGCGCGCCGCGCCGCCGTCATCGGGCGCGAGGTGGAGGAGCTGAAGGCGAACGGGCTCGCGGGCTCGCCCGCCGAGGTGGTCGACAAGATCGGCCGGTACGGTGCGATCGGCTCGTCCCGGATCTACCTCCAGGTACTGGACCTCGACGACCTGGACCACCTGGAGCTGATCTCCTCGCAGGTCAAGCCCCAGCTGGGCTGAGGCCCGAGGGAGGCACCCATGAACCCCGCCCCCGCCGGCCCGCCCGGCCGGGAGCCCCGCCCGCCCGGCTCCGCGCCCGGGCGCCCGCTAGGCCGGGCCCTGGAGGAGGGGCCGGTGGTTCTCGACGGCGGTCTGTCCAATCAGTTGGAGGCGCAGGGCCGCGATCTGTCCGACGCCCTGTGGTCGGCCCGCCTGCTGATCGAGGGGCCCGGCGCGATCGAGGCGGCGCACACCGCGTACGCGCGGGCCGGGGCCCGGGTGCTCACCACGGCCGGGTACCAGGCCACGTTCGAGGGGTTCGCCCGGCGGGGGATCGGCCGGGCGGAGGCGGTGGGGCTCTTCGCCCGCAGCGTCCGGCTGGCGCGGCGGGCCGCCGGGACGGTGGAGCGGGACGTCTGGGTGGCCGGTTCGGTCGGCCCGTACGGGGCGATGCTGGCGGACGGCAGCGAGTATCGAGGCCGCTACGGGCTCTCCGTCCGGGAGCTGGAGCGCTTCCACCGCCCCCGGATCGAGGCGCTGGCCGCGGCCGGACCCGATGTGCTGGCACTGGAGACGGTGCCGGACACCGAGGAGGCCGAGGCCCTGCTGCGGGCGGTCGAGGGGTGCGGGCTGCCCGTCTGGCTCTCGTACAGCGTGGCGGGCGGCCGGACCAGGGCGGGGCAGCCGCTGGAGACGGCGTTCGACCTGGTCCGGGGCCGCGAGGACGTGCTCGCCGTGGGGGTGAACTGCAGCGATCCGGCGGAAGCGGGCCGGGCGGTGGCGGTGGCCGCGGAGGTGAGCGGAAAGCCGGTCGTCGTCTATCCGAACAGCGGCGAGCGGTGGGAGGCGGCAGGAGGGCGGGGCTGGACCGGCGCCCCCACCTTCACCGCGGACGCGGCGCGCGACTGGGCGGCAGCCGGGGCCCGGCTGATCGGCGGCTGCTGCCGGGTCGGGCCGCGGACGATCGCCGCACTGGCCGCCGTGCTCGGGGCCGGCCGATCGGCCCCGGACGGGCCAGGACCGGGGTCCGGGCGACCGGGCAGGTGAAAATGCCTGGTGAGGGAAGGAGCGGCCGACTCATACTCGGACGTGTGTTCCTGACGATCAGTACCACCGGCAATCCGGAGCGTCCGGCGACCGATCTCGGCTTCCTGCTGCACAAGCATCCCGAGAAGGCGCAGGCGTTCTCCACCTCCCATGGCACCGCGCATGTCTTCTACCCCGAGGCGTCGGCCGAGCGCTGCACCGCGGCCCTCCTGCTGGAGGTCGATCCCGTCGCCCTGGTGCGCAGGGGCAAGGGCAAGGGCCGGGGTGGTGCTCCCGACGCGGCACTCGCGCAGTACGTCAACGACCGCCCGTACGCGGCCTCCTCCCTGCTGTCCGTCGCCATGAGCGCGGTCTTCAAGTCCGCGCTCAACGGGGTGTGCCGGGCCCTGCCCGAGCGTGCACAGGAACCGATGCCGCTGCGGATCGAGGTGCCCGCGCTGCCCGCCCGCGGCGGCGCGGAGCTGGTGCGCAAGCTCTTCGGCCCGCTGGGCTGGACGAGCGTGGACGCCGTGGCGGTACCGCTGGACGAACGGTTCCCGGAGTGGGGCGAATCGCGGTACGTACGGCTGGTGCTCGAAGGCGACCTGCGGCTGGCCGACGCGCTGCGGCAGCTGTACGTGCTGCTGCCGGTCCTCGACGACGCCAAGCACTACTGGGTCGCCCCGGACGAGGTGGACAAACTCCTGCGGGCGGGCGAGGGCTGGCTCGCCACCCACCCCGAGCAGAAGCTGATCACCAGCCGCTATCTCTCCCGCCGCTGGGGGCTGACCCGGCAGGCGATGCAGCAGCTCGAACTGGTGCGGCTCGCCGAGTCGGACGACCTCGATGTCGACGCCCTCGACAACGCCGTCGACGAGACGGCCGACACCGAGGAGAAGCCGGTCCCGCTCGCCGAGCAGCGGCGCGCCGCGATCCTCGACGCGCTGCGGGCCGCCGGTGCGAGCCGGGTCCTCGACCTGGGCTGCGGCCAGGGCCAGTTGGTGCAGGCCCTGCTCAAGGACGCGGTTTTCAAGGAGATCGTCGGCGTCGACGTGTCCGTGCGCGCCCTCACCATCGCGGCCCGGCGGCTGAAGCTGGAGCGGATGGGGGAGCGGCAGGCCGCCCGCGTACAGCTGCGGCAGGGCTCGCTCACGTACACCGACAAGACGCTCAAGGGCTATGACGCGGCCGTCCTCAGCGAGGTGATCGAACACCTCGACCTGCCGCGACTGCCCGCGCTGGAGTACGCCGTCTTCGGCGCGGCCCGCCCCCGGACCGTGCTCGTGACGACGCCGAACGTCGAGTACAACGTCCGGTGGGAGACCCTTCCGGCCGGGCATGTGCGCCACGGCGACCACCGCTTCGAGTGGACCAGGGCCGAATTCCGGTCCTGGGCCGGCGAAGTGGCGCGGCGGCACGGCTACCGCGTCGCCTTCGTACCCGTGGGGCCCGACGACCCGGAGGTGGGACCGCCCACCCAGATGGCCGTGTTCACCCTGGGCACGGCGGAGCAGGCCAGCGCCGAAGAGACAGCGCACACCACCGAAGAGACAGCGACCACCGCCGAGAAGGAGGCGAACGCCGCATGACCAGTACTCCGCGCACCCTCCCGGTGACCGACCTCTCGCTGGTGGTCCTCATCGGGGCCACCGGCTCCGGCAAGTCCACCTTCGCCCGCAAGCACTTCAAGCCCACCGAGATCGTCTCCTCGGACTTCTGCCGCGGCCTGGTCGCCGACGACGAGAACGACCAGAGCGCCAGCTCCGACGCCTTCGACGTACTGCACTACATCGTCGGCAAGCGGCTGGCGGCCGGGCGGCTGACCGTCGTGGACGCGACCAGTGTGCAGTCCGAGAGCCGCAGACAGCTGGTCCAGCTGGCCCGCAGCCACGACGTGCTGCCCATCGCGATCGTCCTCGACCTGCCCGAAGAGGTCTGCGCCGCACGCAACGCGGCCCGCCCCGACCGTGCCGGCCTGCCCCGCCACGTCATCCAGCGCCACCGCCGCGAACTGCGCCGCTCGCTGCGCGGCCTGGAGCGCGAGGGCTTCCGCAAGGTGCACGTCCTGCGCACCGAGGAGGAGGCGGAGCATGCCGAAGTGGTGCTGGAGCGCCGCTACAACGACCTGCGCCACCTCACCGGCCCGTTCGACATCATCGGTGACATCCACGGCTGCAGTTCCGAGCTGGAGACCCTGCTCGGCAAGCTCGGCTATGTCGACGGCACACACCCCGAC
This sequence comes from Streptomyces sp. NPDC056347, assembly GCF_042262625.1. Lineage (NCBI taxonomy): Bacteria > Bacillati > Actinomycetota > Actinomycetes > Kitasatosporales > Streptomycetaceae > Streptomyces > Streptomyces sp. NPDC056347. The sequence continues at coordinate 19,649 of NZ_JBHJQP010000138.1, forward strand.
GGGCGCACCGCGGTCTTCGTCGGCGACCTCGTCGACCGGGGCCCCGACAGCCCCGGAGTGCTGCGCCGGGTCATGTCCATGGTGTCCTCGGGCGACGCCCTGTGCGTGCCGGGCAACCACGAGAACAAGCTCGGCCGCTATCTGAAGGGCCGCACGGTCCAGCACACCCACGGCCTGGCCGAGACCGTCGAGCAGCTGGGGAGGGAGGACGGGAAGGACCCGGCCTTCCGCGCCCGGGTGCGGGAGTTCATCGACGGACTCGTCAGCCACTACGTGCTCGACGGCGGCGGGCTCGTCGTCTGCCACGCCGGGCTGCCCGAGAAGTACCACGGCCGCACCTCCGGCCGGGTCCGCTCGCACGCGCTGTACGGGGACACCACCGGCGAGACCGACGAGTTCGGCCTGCCCGTGCGCTACCCGTGGGCGGAGGAATACCGGGGCCGCGCCGCCGTGGTCTACGGGCACACCCCCGTCCCCAACGCCTCCTGGGTCAACAACACCATCTGCCTGGACACCGGGGTGGTCTTCGGCGGGAAGATGACCGCGCTGCGCTGGCCGGAGCGCGAACTGGTCGACGTACCGGCCGAGAAGGTCTGGTACGAGCCGGTCAAGCCGCTGGTCAGCGAGGCGCCCGGCGGCCGGGAGGGGCGTCCTCTCGACCTCGGCGACGTCCAGGGCCGCCGGATCGTGGAGACCCGGCACATGGGCCGGATCGCCGTCCGGGAGGAGAACGCCGCCGCCGCGCTCGAAGTGATGAGCCGGTTCGCCGTCGACCCGCGGCTGCTCGGCTACCTGCCTCCGACGATGGCGCCCACCGCCACCTCGCGCGAGGACGGCTATCTGGAGCACCCGGCCGAGGCCTTCGCGCAGTACCGGGCGGACGGGGTCGCCCGGGTGGTGTGCGAGGAGAAGCACATGGGCTCGCGGGCGGTGGCCCTGGTCTGCCGGGACGCTGGGGTGGCCCGCGAGCGGTTCGGCGTGGGCGGCGACGCGGACGCGTCCGGGGCCGTCGGCGGCCCGACCGGGGCGCTGCACACCCGTACCGGGCGGCCGTTCTTCGACGACGCCGCGCTGACCGAGGTGGTCCTCGGCCGGCTGCGCGCGGCGGTCACCGCCGCCGGGCTCTGGGAGGAGTGGGGCACCGACTGGGTGCTCCTCGACGCCGAGCTGATGCCCTGGTCCCTGAAGGCGGCCGGACTGCTGCGCTCCCAGTACGCCGCGGTCGGCGCCGCCTCCGGTGCCGTCCTCCCGGAGGCCAACGCGGCCCTCGCCGCGGCGGCGGCCCGGGGCGTGGACGTCGGCGCGCTGGCCGGACGCCAGCTGGGACGGGCCGAGGACGCGGCCGCGTTCACCGAGGCGTACCGCCGGTACTGCTGGAGCACCCAGGGGCTGGACGGGGTGCGGCTCGCGCCGTTCCAGATCCTCGCCGTCCAGGGCCGCTCGCTGGCCGCCGTGCCGCACGACGAGCAGCTGGCCTGGCTGGACCGCCTGGTCGAGCACGACCCGACCGGGCTCGTCCAGGCCACCCGCCGGCTCGTCGTCGACACCGGGGACGAGGCATCGGTGCGCGCCGGCGTCGACTGGTGGCTGGAGATGACCGGGCGCGGCGGCGAGGGCATGGTCGTCAAGCCGCTCGCCGCGCTGGTCCGGGACGGCAAGGGCCGCCTCGTCCAGCCGGGCATCAAGGTGCGCGGCCGGGAGTACCTCCGGATCATCTACGGCCCGGAGTACACCCGCCCGGAGAACCTGGAGCGGCTGCGGGACCGGTTCCTCGGCCACAAGCGGTCGCTGGCGCTGCGGGAGTACGCGCTGGGGCTCGAGGCGCTGGACCGGCTGGCCGACGGGGAGCCGCTGTGGCGGGTCCACGAGGCGGTGTTCGCGGTCCTGGCCCTGGAGTCCGAGCCGGTCGACCCGCGGCTCTGAGCCCGGCCGATCCGCGGCTCTGAGCCCGGCCGATCCGCGGCTCCGGACCTGGCCGGCCCGCCCGGGTCCGAGCCCGGTCGGCCGCCGGTTCGCACCCGGTCGAGCCGTGGGACCGGGCGAGGCCGTCCCGTGCGTCCGGGCGAGGCCGTCCCGCGCGTCCGAGCCAGGCCGTCGCGTGGATCCGAGCGAGTCGATCCGCGGGTCCGAGCCCGGTCGCGGTGGTCCACCGG